>JAAFHI010000861.1:1525-2588 GCA_013298335.1 Actinomycetota bacterium | reverse complement strand
AGCCTCGCGAGCGCGCTCGGCGGCGCGTTGTACCCCGCGTGGCGTGCGGCCTCGATTGACCCGGTCGAGTCGCTCAGTTACGAGTAGCGGCGGTCGTTGAATGTGACCAAAGAAGATAGCCCATATCCGGAGCGCTTTGGCGAGGATATGGGCTATCCTCTTGGGTCGCGTTCAAACGAAACTCGTACTCCTTCGCCAGGTGCTTCAATTTCCGATTCACGAAACTTTGAAGACCCGTTCATCGTACGCGCGCGCGATCCTTAATATACATGCGGGGCTGCACGATTCCCGGTCGTGAATCCCGTTTGATTACCTCGCGGGTATTTGCGCCGGTTCTTCCTCGCGTTTCATTCTGTCACCGTTCAACCGCCGCCTTGCCCGGTCCGTTCGGGTTGGGCGAAAACTCTTCGCGAGGTATCCGGTGACCAATCGCTTCATCGCCGCCGTTCTCGTCATCGTCGGCCTGATCAATTTTCTGCCACTGCTGGGCGTCGTCGGCCCGGAGCGGTTACGAATCCTCTATGGAATTCCCTTCGAGGAACCGAATCTCGTCATTCTCATGCGTCACCGGGCGGTACTGTTCGGGCTGGTCGGCGGTTTTATCGTCGCATCGGGTTTTTTGCCCTCGTTGCGAACGCCCGCCATTCTCGCCGGACTGACGAGCATGCTTTCCTTCGTGGCCCTGGCCTGGATGGAGAAAACCTGCACCGCCGAGATCAACCGGGTGGTCTGGATCGACATCGCGGCCTCGGTCGCCCTCGCGGTGGCCGCCGGATGTCACTTCTTCTTTTCAGGGACGACCCGGTAGCGGTAGTTCAACGTATGCGCGGCGGGTTTGCCGTCCGTTCGGGCGCGTGGCAGCCAGATCGTCCATTCCAGATCGTCGCGTTGCGGTTTGCCGCGCAACGGCAGCATGAAATTTTCTTCCAGCTTCCCGATTGTAATCATCAGGATGCGTTTCGGACGCCGCGTCCCGATGAAGAGTTTCGTCGAGACGAACCATTCCCCATTTTTCCCGCGCGGGTTGTTGGTTCGAACCGTGACGGGTTCGCCGATTCGGAAT
>JAAFHI010000861.1:0-1515 GCA_013298335.1 Actinomycetota bacterium | reverse complement strand
CGTCGAGTCGTGGCGCGTGTTCGGTGACGACCCAGCAGTACCACCAGATCAGCCCGACCGTGCCGAGCGTCGCGCCGATGGCCCCGAAAAACTCCCTGAAAAACAGCGTCCCGCCGCCGAGCAGGCGCGACATGCCGAATCCGACCGCGAACCCGCCGACGAGGCCGAGCAGGCCGAATCCCATGACCGCGTATCCCCGCCCGCCTTCCCGCTCGCTGACGTGAAACCAGCGGGTCGCCTTTTCGGCGACGAAAATCGCGCTCGCGCCGCCCGCGATGGCCGACAACAGGGCAATGAAAAAGGTGACGATCCAGTTCAAATTCGGTGACTCTTTGGCGAAAGGTGGCCCGGTGACGCAACGGTTCAGAGTCCCCCGCTTCAGCGGGGAAAAAGCCGTCATAACGCATCGGTCGAGCGGCGTTTTCGAGTGTTTCCACCAGTTTTAGCAGAAGAGACGGAAGCGGAACGGGTATTTTCTCAGGTTCTCCCCGTGGATGATTTTTGAAATCCTGAACGGTAGTACGCAGGCGCGAATGCGCCGCCAGATAATAGCCGCGCCCGTCAGGGCGTGGTGAATTGACGGAAAATATTCGTGAGCCGCGTCAGCGGCGGCACTTCCGGTTTTTGTGCCGCGCCGTTGGTGCTCCGGGCACGGTTACCGAACGAACCACGTCCTGACGGGCGCGGCTATTATCTGGCGGTGCATTCGCACCTTTCCGGCATCCAGCCTGTGGGTTCCTACCGGTTCAAATTTTCAAAAACCATCAGCGGGGAACTCTGAACGTTATTCAACACTTACCGGGCAACAACCGTTGCCAGCGCGGGATGCACCGGCGTCCAGTCGAGCGCGCCCGGCGTGCCGATCGGATGGGCCGAATACCACTCGTGCAACTCGTCGTAGAGCGCGAAAAACCGTCCGGTGACGGAGTCCCACCGGTAGGACTCGGCGGTCCGGCGGGCGGCGAGCGTCCGTTTCGCCGTTTCCCCCCGGTCACGGACGAGTTTTTGAACCGTTTCCGCGAACGCGCCGCCGGTCGGCTCGGCGAGCCACGCATTTTCATCATTGGCGTAGGTCAGCACGCCGCCCGCGTCGGGTGCGACCAGCGGCAGCCCGGCGGCCATTGCTTCGAGCGGGGCGATGCCAAACGGCTCGCGCGGGTTCGGATGAATGAACGCATTGCAGTTCGCGTAGAGCGCCGCAAGTTCCGCGCGTCCGCCCAGGTGGCCGAGCAGGTGCAGGCGTCCGCGCAGGTCGGTGGCGGCGCGGGCGGAGAGCGATTCCGCCAGCGGGCCGCGTCCGGCAATGAGTAGGTGAAATCGCCGATCTTCAAGTTTTTCAATGGCTTCGACGAGCAGCGGAATATTCTTTTCGGGCGACAGCCGTCCGACGTAGAGCAAAAGAACCGCCGATTCGTCCGCGCCGATGCGGTCGAGCAGCGTTGCCCGACCGGCGGCGGAGCGGGCGTCCGGCGTGAATCCGTCGGAATCCACCCCCATCGGACATACCGCCACCCG
>JAAFHI010000528.1 GCA_013298335.1 Actinomycetota bacterium | reverse complement strand
GGGGCCCGCCCGCCGTATTGAACCAATATTCACCCGTGTAGGGGGTTTTGCCGGAGCGGAACCGCTCCCACAGAAGCTCGCGTTGCCGGGAATCGACAAAAAAGTCGAGATCTCTGGACGTGTGACCGATGACCGCTTCCCGCTGACGCCCGACCATCCGGAGCATGGCGTCGTTGACCGCGATGATCCGCTCGGTTTCGAATGACTGGATCGAACAGGCCAGCGAGGTCGCCTGAAAGAACTTCTCGAATTTCTCGCGACTCTCGCGCAGTTCCCGCTCGGCCCGCCGCTGATCGGTCACGTCCTGGATCAGACTGATGACAAAGCGTTTTCCCCCGACCTCGAAGGTATCCACAATGATCGACGCGAGCCGTTTCTCCCCGCTCTTGATCCGGTACCGACATTCATAGGTATAGGGTGCCGCTCCGCTCAGCAGCTTTTCCCGAACGAGAGTCCGCTGCTCCGGGTCAACATAGAGGTTGAGTTCGGCGGTGGTGCGTCCGAGTACCTCTTGACGGTCGAATCCGGTTGACCGGACCCAGGCATCGTTGACATCAGTCAGCCCGGCAGTGTCCCAATCCACAATGACCGCCGCAACCGGTGTCGTTTGAAAAAACTGCCAGAACCGTTCCGCGTTTTCCCGCGCGGCGAACTCCATTCGCTTGCGGTCGGTGCAGTCGGTAAACAGACCGGTGCAGATCAGCGTGTCGGCATCCTGCCGGAACGGTACCGACTGACCGCTAATCCACCGCTCCTCGCCGGACGGCAGCACGACGCGGAATTCCCGTCGCCAGGGCGTCAGCGTCTCGAACGTGTGGTCGATGCTTTCCAGAATACCGGCGAAATCGGACGGGAGGACGGTTCCCCAGAGCGCCGCCGCGTCGCGCCTGACGTCCTCGGCCTTCACGCCGAACAGGTCTTCCGTCCCCTGACTGATGTAGTCGAAAAACTGTCGCCCGTCGCGCAACTGCCGGTGGCGATAGACGACGCCCGGCATCGCGGCCGTGACTTCGCCCAGGAGTCGCACATTGTCGGCGAGATCGCTTTCCGCCCGCTTCCGATCAGTGACGTCAAGCAGGATGCCGTTCCAGACGATGGTGCCGTCATCCTCCGGGCGTGGTTGCGACTGAATCCGGACCCAACGCACCACGCCGCTCCGGGCCACGATGCGGCAGTCATGACTCCAGGGAGCCAGGTCCTCCCAGGATTTCGCAGCGGAGACCTGAAGGGCGCGGACATCTTCCGGGTGAACGAAAGACCAGACCAGATGGGGATCGGCATAGATTTCGGCGGGCGAGACGCCGAAGACGGCTTCGCTCCCGACATTCACGAAATCGAAACCCTCCCGACCGTCGGGTGTCCGGCGATACTGATAGACGATGCCCGGAATGCCCGCCGTCAGGTCTTCAAGCTGTTTCTTGCTGTCCGCGAGCGCCCGTTCCGCCTGCTTGCGCTGGGTGAGGTCGTAAATGACGACCGCCGAATACTGCCCGTCATTCACGTCGAACCGTTCGTGGACGACCATCACGTCCCGCGGGCCGCCCGGCATGTTCAGTTGCGTCTCGTAACTGTAAGGCGTCCGGCCATCCTGGATGGCGGCAAACGCCTCGGCACGCTTCTGCCGGTCGGTCAGCCCCGGCAGTTCGTCGGTCCGCCGCCCGATGACCTCCTCGCGGGTTATCCGACCTTCCGCCAGAAACGTGTCGTTCGCCTCGACGATGACGCCGTCGGGCAGCCGCAGAATGAGGGCCGCCATCGGATTGGACCGGAAAAAGGCCCGGAAGAGCGCCGATTCCTCGCTGAAGGCACGCGCCGACATCTGCATCTCGGCCAGCACCCGAATGCGATGAAGCAGCAGTTTGAGCCGGATCGGCTTGATGACGTAATCGGTGGCCCCGCCCGCGAAAAACCGGTCGATGCTTTCCTCGTCCTCAAGGCTCGTCAGGATGACGATGGGCACGGTCGCGCCGTTCGGCAGCGCGCGAATCCGGGTGCAGAGTTCCAGACCGTCCATGCCCGGCATGATCGCGTCGAGGAGCACGACATGCGGCGCATGCTCAACAAAGAGGGCAAGCCCATCCGCGCCGTCGTCCGCCGTGACGGCCTTGTATCCATTGGCCTGCAACAGTCGCGAAAGCGCAAGCAGGTGGGAGCGATCGTCGTCAACGATCAGAACGGTCGGTTGCATTCCGGAAACTGGTTCATTGGAGAATTTTCAAGGAGTGGCCGATGTTGGCACATCCGAACCCTCGATGAACAGCAGAAACCCGCACAACCGGACGGTTTCTCCAGCCCCGACCGGCGCACTGGCATCCGTCAGCACTTCCTTCTCCCCGACGAAGATCGAATTCAAACCGAGACAGGTCACGGAAACCGCGCCGTCCGCCGCCCGGTCGAACCGCAGATGCACGCGGCTCACTTCCATGTCGCCCTCGACCTTGATGTCCGCCTGGGCGCCGCGCCCGACCGTCACCGCGTTTTTATGAACCGGATGCGTTTTCACGGTCGCGCCGTCGCGTTCGACCCGCACGGCAAAGAGCGGCGCGCGCGGACGCACCCGCGTCGCGTCGTCCTCGACCTCCGGCACAGGCGGTCGCCGGGCCACCACCCGCGTCGCCTCCTCGGAATCCACCGTCGGCGGCAGCGGGGCCGTCACCGGCGCGGGACTGACCGGAACCGCCGGCGCGGTCGGGGGCAGCGGCGCCGAAATCGGCTTCGCCGCGGGCATCCGCGCCAGTACCTTCGTCTTTTCATCCACTTCCCAGACCGGCTGGACGCGGAACCGGCCCTTGGCGAGATTGGCGTCCACCCGAAGCTCGATCGACATGCTCGCCGTGTTGAACTTCACCCCCGCCTGCTGCATCTCGCGGATGCGCTCGGCGATGGCCGTGTTCAACCCCTGCAACAGCGCCTGCCGCTTCACGCCCTGCCACTCGCCGTCGTCATCCTGACTCATGAAGATGATGTACTCCGGCGGCACGTAGGTCACGCCGCCCGGCGGCGTCAGCGTTTCCTCGTCCATCACCTCGGCGATGCCGCGCGCGACCGCAATGAGATATTCCTCCCACTTGCTTGGCCCGCGCTTCTTCCCCGTTTCCGGCGCTTCCGAAAACTCGTCGCCATCCACCCACGCCCGGATTTTTCCCAGCCAGTTCGTGACGCCCATATGTTCAACGGCTCCTTAATTCTGTTCGGAAGCACCCAGAGCCTTCAGCCGGGTGCGTGCAGGCTCGATGTTCGGGTTCAACATGAGAGTTTTTCGATAGTCGGCGATTGCCCGCTCTCTTTTTCCACAGTGTTCGTGGACAATCGCCCGGTTGAAATACGCCAGAACCGCGTCCGGTTGCATTCGGATCACTTCCGTAAAGTCGGAAATCGCCGCCTCGAATGACTCTTTCATTGCGTACGCCATTCCACGTTCAAAAAAAGCGAGCCAAAGATCGGGGTCCAGCCGAATCGCTTCGTTCAAGGACTCGATTGCCTGATCGTATTTCCCCAACTCCCTGTAAACCGAACCGCACCCCAGTCGGGCGAAGGCCGATTTGGGGTTCAACCGGATGGCTTCAAGGAAATCCGGGAGCGCCTTTTCGAACTGACGCAGTTGCTGACGGCAGTTTCCGCGCAACTCATAGGCTTTTCCATTTGCCGCGTCCTGTTTGATGGCTTCATCGAAGAGCGGAATCGCCTCGGCAAACCTGCTGGCCTGATGTTGTTCAAAGGCTTTGGCGAAAAGCTCCCTGGCCGTCGCGGGTGAAGGCGTCTGAGCAAGCGTCAAATCGGTGAAGAACACCAATCCCAGAAAAAGAAAAAGCCAGCGGATGTTCATCGGCACCCCTCTCTACGAATACAACA
>JAAFHI010001083.1 GCA_013298335.1 Actinomycetota bacterium | reverse complement strand
GTTCCCTTGGGGCACTCAAAACCCAGGCCATCGACGGACCTTTCTCAAATGACACTGTTCAATTTTCATTTGACCAGTTGGGACGCCAGATTTCGCGGTCCATCAACGGCGTTGCGGAGTCCCGAGGGTACGACCTTTGGGGCCGCCCGACGCAAATCATCAATCCTCTTGGAGTCTTTGTTTCCCAATTCGACGGCGCTTCCCCGCGTCCATCGTCAATCCAATACCCAAATGGACAACAAACCACCTTTCAGTATTACGGGGTTGACGGCGACAACCGTCTCCAACGGGTGACCAATCTCCTTAATTCCGGGAATACGGCGTCACAATTCGAATTTACCTATGCTCCGACGGGAGAAATTCTCACTTTGCGGCGGCGCATTTCAGATGCTCCGAATCGCTTTTCCCAAACCGAGGGACGAAGCGGGCCAATCGGACCACGGGCACTGGCTTCTTCCGGAGTTCGCGGTGGAAAGATAGAAGCCCCCGTTCCGTTCAATCCCGAAGTGTTGACGGAAACCCGTGACGATCGAAATCCCCCGGGTAGAAATACCCTGAACGAGACGACCTGGAACTTTTCCTACGATAACACCTTGCAACTGACGGGCGCGGACCTCAAGCAGGGGAGCACGACGGTCAATTCGGCAACCTACAGGTATGACGCGCGTTCTAATCGCCTCAGCGAGGATGTCAATGGCCAGGGGACTTCGCTCGACTTCGACGCGAACAACCAGATCATCTCGCGCCGGGACAGTTCGGGAACAACGAAATTCGCCTATGACGAAAATGGGAACCTGACCAATGACGGGGTCCGGCGTTACGAGTGGGATGGTGAAAACCGGCTGACCGCGGTGGTGACTGGAAACCGGCGTTCCGAATTCGGGTACGACGGTTTGGGACGACGGGTCCGAATTTTGGAGAAATCCGGGGCATCCCTGCTCAGCGACCGGCGCTACGTCTGGAGCGACGGGCAGCAACCCTCGGAAGAGCACGATGGATTGACCGGTCAGGTACTGCGCCGTTTCTTCGATTTGGGAATGGTGTCGGGCGGGCAATCCTTTTTCTATACCAAAGACCATCTCGGGAGTATTCGCGAGATGACCAACGCATCCGGAAATGTCGTCGCGCGGTACGACTACGATCCCTTCGGTCGAAAAACCAAGCTTTCCGGGGTCGCCGACGCCCCGTTCGGTTTTACCGGAACCTTTACCCATGAGCCGAGCGGATTGAATTTAACCCTTTTTCGAGCCTATGACCCGAATCTGGGCCGGTGGTTGAGTCGCGATCCGCAGGGTGAATCCGACGGGCTGAACGTGTATGCCTATGTTTCGAACAGCGTGACCAATGCAACCGACCCGTTCGGACTCCAAAAATGCAAGAACAATGACGACGACCAGAAAAAAATAATCAAGGAAGCGCTGAAACAATTGAGGGATCTCGTCAATAAGGGATTGAAGAATTTCGCGAAGGACTTCGTGAAGGACTTCCTCAAGGGAAAAATCCTTGACGGCGCCATTGATAAAATTTGTCCCAACTGCGACCCCCTCACCCGCGACATCATCAAGGGCGCGGCGCTCGGGGCCGCCATCGGGACCGTCGCGTTGCTTGCCGCGGGGAATCCGCTGGTTTACGCGGCATACGTCGGCGGCACGCTTGGGGCCCTCTCGGGCGCGGTGCTTGGACCGTTGAAGGATAAACTGACTGACTTCATTTTCGATCAACTGGCCGAGGTGATTCAGAATGCCATCCGGGGGCTGGAGAGATACCTTGATGAGCTTGACCGAAACCAGAATCAAAAACCCAGGAAATGCGGCTGTTAAGGCCTGGACCACTCAATCGAGGATTATCAGCCATGAAAAACATCAAGTCCGGTAAGTTTGTCGGCGTCACCATCTTTTTTTTCTTTTCCCTGATTGCGGTCATCCTGTTCCCCGCCAGGGCAAGACTCGCACCTCGTCCCAAAAACCTGCCTGTTCCGGATCAGACCGGAAATCAGAAAAGGTTGACCCCATCCGAGTCATTC
>JAAFHI010000825.1 GCA_013298335.1 Actinomycetota bacterium | reverse complement strand
GGCTCGCCGCGCAGCTTCTTGAGAAAACAGTAGTTGAAGCCGCAATAGATCGGCCCCAGAAACAGTCCGAGCGGCACGGCCCCGGCAATCAGCATTCCAACGAACGCGATGCCGAAAAACAGCCAGTACTGCCCCTTCACCAGCGCCCAGCCCTCGGACATGGCGGCCATCGGCCTGATCGCGCCCCGGTTGAAGGCCATCGGATCGGCGTTCGTCGCTTGCGGGGGAAAGTTCATCATCGGCAGATCGTTCCTTTCAATGTCAATGACGTGTTCGGATCATCTGTTTCAGCAGGAAATCAATTTCATCAAAATCAATTTGCTGATGGTGTTTGAAAAATTGTTTCGGTAATAGTTGGTTCGATTCCGGAAAGGTGCGAATGCACCGCCAGATAATAGCCGCGCCCGTCAGGGCGTGGGACGCTCGGCAATCGGACGCCGGAGCGCCAACGGCGCGGCACAAAAAGCCGGGAGTGCCGCCGCTGACGCGGCTTACGATTTTTTTCCGCCAATCCACCCCGCCCTGACGGGCGGGGCTATTTTCTGTCGGCGCATCCGCGCCTTCATTTCAATCGGACGTCGTCGTAATGACCGAAACAAATTTTCAAACACCATAGACAGGTAACGGGTGACTCTGAACTTATTTTTACCGTTTGCCCGGCGTCAGTTTCAGCGTCAGTTTTTCCGTACCGCGCAGGATGACCACCTCGATTTCCTGATCGGGTTTAAGTTCCTGCAAAACGTAGGTGTAGTCGTAGACGTTCTTGATTTCCCGCCCGTTCAGGCCGACCAGCACGTCGCCCGCCTTCAGTCCGGTCTTTGCCGCCGGGCTGTTTTCCCGGACGCCGTCCAGCCGGACGCCCTGCACCTGCGCGTTGTAGTCGGGAATCGTGCCGAGATAGACGCGGAAGCCGCCGCTCGTGCGCGCCGCGGGGTCTTCACTCTTGGCTTTCACGTAGGCGGGTTTGGCGGGCTGGTTCGCGACCGCGTCGGCGATGCGGTAGACGAAATCCAGCACCCGGTGCTCGCCGGGGAAGTTGATCTTGTCCACGTCGTCGGTCGGACGATGGTAGTCGGGATGGTTTCCGGTAAAGAAGAACAGCACCGGAATCTGCTTCTTATAAAAGGACGAGTGGTCGCTCGGGCCGTAGCCGTCCTCGCCGAGCGTGAGCGCGAGTTTCGCCTCGCCGCCGTTGGCGCGCTCCACCAGCGGACGCCAGTCGGGCGACGTGCCGATGCCCTGCACGGTGAGTTTGTCGTCGCGGAGGCGTCCGATCATGTCCATGTTGAGCATGGCCGCGATGGCGCGCGGTTTCTGGGGCGGATGCTCGACGTAGAACGCCGACCCGATGAGGCCCTTTTCCTCCGCCGAAAAGGCGATGAAGAGAATGCTGCGCTTGGGCCGGGGTTTGGTCGCCGCGAAGGCCGCGGCGAGTTCCATCACACCCGCCGTTCCGGAGGCGTTGTCGTCCGCGCCGTTGTGGATCTGGCCTTCCTTCTCGGCGAGCGAACCGGGACCGCCGAGGCCGAGGTGGTCGTAGTGCGCGCCGATGACGATGATTTCATTGCGCAGGGTCGGATCGCTGCCTTCGAGCAGGCCGACGACGTTGCGTCCCGTCTGGGTTTCCTTGACCACCTCGCCTTCGAGCGCGATGTGAACGCCCGCCACGGGAAAACTGTCCGGCTTTGACGCCGCCGCGATGGACTGTTCGAGTCCGGCGACGGTTTTGCCCGCGAACATCGCGTTGGCCATCTGGCGGCTGATCGCCAGGCACGGCAGACCGGCATCGCCCGAGGCGTCGTCATAGCGCAGCCGGGCAATCTGCGATTCCTTGAATGTGTCGTCCTCGACGATGACGACGAGCGCCTTTGCACCCTTCGTCCGGGCGGTCAGCGCCTTGTAGCGCACCGTCAGATACTTGCCGAATTTCGTGTGTGGGTTCGATCCCGCCGGGCTGTAGGGCAGCACGACCACGATCTTGTCCTTCACGTCGAGCCCGGCGTAGTCGTCATACTGCGCGTCATCTGCCGCGCTGATGCCGAATCCGGCGAACACCGCGTCGCCCTCGACCGGCGCGGGCGAGGTGAACGACAGCGGACGGAAATCCTCGTCCACGCGCGCCGCGGTCGTGCGCCCATCGCGCGTCCACGCGAAGCGGTTCTTCGCGCCGAGTTTCACTTTCGCGATGAAGGGAAATTCCTGATACCAGCCATGATCGCCGAGCGGCGTCAGTCCGGCGCGCTTGAAGCCGTCGGCGATGTAGCGCGCGGCCTTCTCCGCGCCCGGCGTCCCCGGCAGGCGGCCCTTCAGGTCGTCGGACGCCAGAAACGAGATGTGCTTGCGGAGCGCCTCGTCGGTAATGACCGGCGCGACCACCGGCGCGGGCCCGCCCGAGGGCAGACCGAGCGTCGGCAGCACGAGCAATCCGACGCAACAAAGTAGGAAAAAAAGACGGGTCGGACGATTCGACGACGACATCGCGCCACACTCCTGAAGAAAAATTTCTGAATCCGTTCCGCTGAATGCGGAAGTGACGCCAACTAAAGCACTGACCGCCACGCTTGGCAATGCGGTGAAAGTTGAAAGGTCATCCCTCGCTCACGCTCGGGGTTCCATACCGCTGGATGGATGTCACCATCTTTCCGCGGGTATGGAACCCCGAGCGTGAGCGA
>JAAFHI010000810.1 GCA_013298335.1 Actinomycetota bacterium | reverse complement strand
CCGCCCGAGCCTTTCCACCGAAAAACCCGACTGAACGGCCAAAACAACCGACTCTCCAAAAGCCCCGGTTGACAAATCCGGGGCTTCATTTTATCTTTTAGTTGAAAATGAATTTCAATTTTGGTCATTTTCAACCTCGTTTACGTGTGTCTTTCGTGCCTCCGGTCCCTCCGACCGGAGGCCGATTTTTCAAGTTCCACCCGGAGACCGCCCCATGTCCGACCGTAAACCCCTCGTCGCGTCCGAAATCCGCATTTACCTCTCCGAAAGCCGTCGCATCCACATCGAGACGCCATTTTCCCGCCTGTCGCTGTCGCCCGAGGAATTCCTCGCCCGCATTCGCGCCCACGCCGGACGCCCCCTATGGCTCACGCCATAGGCGAACGATCTTTCGGACGCTCCGCGCCCTTTTCTGACTGCTGACCACTGACTGCTGACTGCTGTTTTCACACAGATTTCCGCGACGGAACGAGCACGTTCGCCATCAGCAGACCGGTCACGATGGACACCGCCACAAAGGCCATCCGGACGCCCGTCTCGACGCCGCTCACCACGTCGTGCTGGAGCAGTTTGAGCACGCTGCCGTACCCCACGCTTCCCGGCACGAGCATCATGATCGCGGGCGAAATCACCACCGTCGCCGGACGCGGCGTCCACCGGGCAATCAGATTTCCCGCGATGCAGCCGCACATCGCCCCGAGAAACGGCGAAAATTCCCAGCCGAGCCAGGCCCCGCCGAGCCGCGCGCCGATAAAACTCGCGACGCACCCCAGAACCACCCAGCCGATGTCGCGCTTCCGCGCATTGAACAGCACCGCGAACGAAAACGGAGCCACCAGCAGCGCCGCCCACGGCGCCCACCAGCCGAGCGGCACGGTCACCGCCTCCCCCACGACATTCGGCAGCACTCGACCGATCTGTGCCCCGAACGCCACTCCGAACACGATCACGAAAAACATCAGCAACGCGCTGATCATCCGCGCCGTCCCGGCCATCAGTTGCCGGTTGGCGAGTTCCGACATCGCTGTCGTCAGCGTCAATCCCGGCAGCAGCACGATCAGCCCCGCCAGCGTCGTGATGTACAGCGTCGTCGGTACAAATCGGTTCGCCGCCACCACCGCCAGCGCCGAGGCCACGGCCGCTCCGACCGGGATGAAAATCCGGCCCGTCCGCTCCGACAGACTGCACAGAATCCCGAGCAACCCGACCACGATGCCAATGGTCCCGGCCACCGCGATTTCCCGCCAGCCGCCGCCCAGAAACGAACACGACGTCGCGGAAACCACCCCGAAAGCCAGGCAGGTCAAGACTTTGCCGTAATTCGGCGGTGCGTCGCGGATTTCATCCACCCGCGTCAATCCCTCTTCTGGGGAAACGTCGCCGTCCACGATGTCGTTGGTGAGTTCATACAGATCGGCCAGCTTGCCGACATCCACCTCGCCCGGCTCGACGCGCATGAGGATCGTCCGCGAGCGGTGTGGTTCGCCGAACGAAAAGAAAATGCTCGTCGGAAGGGCGAAAAACTGCCCCTCCAGCCCCAGTCGCTCGATCAGCCGGTTGACGGCCCGTTCAAGGCGATGGGTCGAAATGCCGTAGGCGTGCAGCCCCTTGGCAACCTTGACGATGAGCGCGACCGCCGTTTCATCCCCCTCGAAACCGTCCAGCGCCTGTAACTGCGTGCTGGTACTGAGCTTCTCGGCGAGATCGTCTTCCGGCGATGTAAAATTCAGATTCACTGCGGTTGATGCTTTCACGAATGGGCCTACGACCGGTTTCCACCATTGGTTCGGCAGGGACGCCGGTCACTCCGACACCGAATGAAGCGGTATTGTCGATTCATTCGGCCCGGAAGCCGTCATTCGTACCACGAATCGGGCGCGAATTGAGCCCCCAATCGTCGCGCTTTTCAAAACCACCGGACGTGTGGGCATTAAACAATAGAGTCGACGAGTTACCGCGCCTGATCGTACTCACCCGCGAGAAATTCCTCATAAGCCTTTTCAAAACTTGAACTTCCGGTCATTGGGCGCCCTTCGCGGGGTGTTCAAGTGTCCAGACAAACGCTTTCAGCAGGAGATGGAATTCACGTCCTGCGCGCGCTTCGGCCCGTTTTTCGAGAAATGCCCAGGTTTGCGGAATCTGGTTTCTAAGATCCTCTTGGGAAATGGCGCTTTCCCGGCTCAGTACCAAGTCGAACAAGCTCGCCAACCGCTTTAATGATTCCGAATTCCGGGAATTCGCAATGAAAGATAGTCCTCTCCTGATTGTATCGAGATGAAGGCCGGAGGTTATTGAAAGTTGTTCATTCAAAAAGACTTTTACCCGCGGATGTTTCATTTTGACCAGCAGCACGAATTCCGCGAGATTCCAGTTTCCTTCATTTTCAATGGGCAGGAGTTCCAGAAAACGATCTTTTTGAGCAGGTGTGGGTACATCGTCGGAAGCAACAGAAGCATATGAATCACCCGCCGCCGTCTTTTCCGATCCGATCGTCTTACCTTTTATCCCCGCATTGAAAATGGTTAGTAGTTCCCCGGCCCCGGCCCGCTCCGCCGAATTTCGAATTTCGTCCTTGAACCAGAGGGAACACGCCATACGAGACGGATTATCCGCCTGAACAATCCCAATGAGTTGCCCGAGGTTTTCCGTCATCTGAGGGTCGGTAACCGTAGATTTCTCCAAAAAAGCATAGACCTTCACTCCCGGCGCGAATTTGGGAAAACGATC
>JAAFHI010001065.1 GCA_013298335.1 Actinomycetota bacterium | reverse complement strand
CCGCAACCCGTGGAATGAAGAAGGCGTGCCGGGCGGTTCGAGCGGAGGCAGCGCCGCCGCCGTCGCCGCCGGACTCGCGCTGGTCGCGACCGGCAGCGATACGGGCGGCTCGATTCGCCAGCCCGCCAGCCTGTGCGGCCTCGTCGGGGTGAAACCGACCTACGGGCGCGTGTCGCGCTACGGACTGGTCGCCTTCGGTTCGTCGCTCGATCAGATCGGTCCGTTCGGACGCACCGTGCGCGATGCCGCGCGCCTGCTCGGCGTGATCGCGGGCCACGACATTCACGACGCGACGAGTTCGCCGGTCCCCGTGCCGGATTACCTCGCGGCGCTCACCGGCAACGTGAAAGGCATGAAGATCGGCGTCGTCCGGGAAGGCTTCGGCGCGGGACTCGACGACGAAGTGAAGGCCACGGTCGAACAGGCGCTGAAGCAGTACGAAGCGCTCGGCGCGGAACTGGTCGAAGTCTCGCTGCCCAACTCGGGCTATGCCATTCCGGACTACTACATCATCGCCACCGCCGAGGCGAGCGCGAACCTCGCGCGTTTCGACGGCGTACGCTACGGCTTCCGCGTTGAAAATCCCGGCACGCTCCACGACATGTACCGCAAGACGCGCGACCTCGGGTTCGGCCCGGAAGTGAAGCGCCGCATCATGCTCGGGACCTACACGCTGTCGCAGGGCTATTACGATGCCTACTATTTGAAAGCCCAGAAGGTCCGCACGCTCATCCGGCAGGATTTCGAACGCGCCTTCGAAACCTGCGACGTACTGGTGACGCCGACCGCGCCGACGCCCGCGTTCAGGCTCGGCGAAAAGACCGACGACCCGCTTCAGATGTATTTGTCGGATATCTACACCGTGACGCTGAACATGGCGGGCGTCCCCGGAATGAACGTCCCCTGTGGCCTGAGCGCATCGGGATTGCCCATCGGCATGCAACTCATCGCGCCGCACTTCGAGGAAGCGCGCATGCTCAACGCGGCGTTTGCCTACGAGCAGGCGCACCTGTTTCCGAAGAGAAGTTGAGAGTTGAGAGTGCAGTGGAAGGAGACGCGGAATGGATGAGCGTACTTTTTGGAAGCTGATTGAAGAATCGAAAGCGGAAAGCAAAGGTGATTCCTTCCGCCAACTTGAAATACTTCAGTCAAAACTGGAACGTTTGTCGCCAACCGAGATCGTTGAGTATGACCGCATTTACGGTTGTTGTTATCGTGAAACCTATCGATGGGATTTACGGGCCGCAGCTTACTTGATCAATGAAGGATGTTCGGATGACTGGTTCGATTACTTCCGTTCCAGTTTGATCACGCAGGGCGAGCAGGTTTTCAGGAACGCGCTTGCGGATCCCAATTCGCTGGCCGATGTCGTGGCTTTTGAAAATGGAGAATTGAGTCAGGATTCGGATTGGGCCGCCGGTGTCGAGGAAATGGATTATGTCGCTTCCCAAGCCTACGAGAACTTGACCGGCGAGCCGCTGCCGGATGATGAATTTGTTGATTCGGTAGGAATCAATCCGCTCGGGAACCGGTGGGAAGGGGATGAAGCGGCGTCCGTTCTGCCGCGTCTCGCCGCGCATTGCCTAAAGGGATTGGCGGGAGCGGATGGAGATACCTCGGAAGATGACGACGAATAGTCCCGTCCTGTTTGCGTTGGGAATGGTTCAGTTGATGTGAGGAGTTGAAGGATGTTTCAAAAAATTCTGTCCCGGATCGGCATCGGCGGCACGAAGGTCGATACCCGCCTGTTCAAGAGCACGTTTGAACCGGGTGAGTTGATGTTCGGCGAGGTCCACATTTTTGGCGGTTCAGCCGAGCAGGATGTTCAGCGGGTCTTTCTGGAAGTCGTCGCGACCTATCACGGCGACATCGGACACGAGGAAAGCGTTCTGCTGGAACATGAACTGACCGGGCCGTTCAAAATGCTGCCCGGACAGGAACTGGTGCTGCCGGTTGAAGTCTGGCTGCCCTACGAAACGCCACTCACGCTCGGCACCGACACGGTTTTTCTGCGGACGGTGCTCGACATTCGCGGCGCGGTCGATCCCGGTGACCGGGATGCCGTTGAAGT
>JAAFHI010000977.1 GCA_013298335.1 Actinomycetota bacterium | reverse complement strand
CGCCGCACGTGATGATGACCGGCGCGGGAGCGGAGGCGTTCGCGAAGAAGATGGGGATGCCGTTTGTCGCGCCCGAGTACTTCCGGACGGAACAGCGCTGGCGCGATCTGCAAAAGGCGAAGGAAGCGGAAGCGAAGAAGAAAACGGCGGGTCGGATGCTGAATCCGGACGAAAAGTACGGCACGGTCGGCGCGGTCGCGCTCGATTCGATGGGCAATCTCGCTGCCGGGACTTCGACGGGCGGGATGACCAACAAGAAATACGGACGGGTCGGGGATGCGCCGATTATCGGGGCCGGGACCTACGCCAACAACGCGACCTGCGCCGTGTCGGCGACGGGCTACGGCGAGTATTTCATCCGCTCGGTCGTCGGCCACGACATCTCGGCCCTCATTGAATATAAAGGACTTCCGGTCGGCGAAGCGGCGGAAACGGTGCTGGGGAAGGTGGCGAAACTGGGCGGCGACGGCGGGGTGATCGTGATGGATCGGAACGGTCGCATCGCGCTCGCGCACAACACGCCGGGGATGTACCGCGCGTCAATCGACGTGGACGGGAAGGTCTTCGTCGGGATTTACAAGGAGTAAGGGACCGCGCGCACCCTGCGCGCATGAGGGTTTTCAAAAAAGGGGGGTTCTTCCTTCAAAGAAACCCGCTCGACCAGTATTCGTAGCCGAAAAAGAGGAGCACGGAATGAACCTCGTTCCTGTGACGTGACGTTTCACACTTGAGACGCGCGAAATGTAGCCACCGTGAACCGGGTTGTCCGTGCCACTTTTGGAAAATTTTCTTTTGGAGCGCGCGCATCCTGCGCGCATGGTTTGAAAAAGAAAGCGCCGGAGGCAGCCGATTGAATCGGATTCGCCCCCGGCGCGTTGTTTTTTATTCATGCGCGCAGGATGCGCGCGCTCCCAGCTTACGGCTGTCCGTCCCAGTCGCCCGCGATCGGAACGTCGGTGTCGGTGCCATAGTTGTAATCAATCTCGGCGAACCCGCTCGTGTTCGAATTTCGCAGCAGCCAGCGGTTGCCGCGGACAATTCCGATGGTGTCGGTCCCGTCGCCGTTCCAGTCGCCGGTCACCGGCTTGTCGCCCGCCTGTCCGTAGAAGAACTCGAACTCGGCGATGCCGGTCGTGTTGCTGTTGCGGATGTAGACGAAGCCATTGGTCTGACGGAAACAGCCGATGGTGTCGATGCCGTCGCCGTTCCAGTCACCGGTGATGAAGATGTCGGTGGACGTTCCATAGGCGAACTGGACATCGGCGTTTCCGGCGGTGTTGGAGTTCCTGAGGAAAATCGTGTTTCCACGAACGATGCCGACGGTGTCGATGCCGTCGCCGTCCCAGTCGCCGACGATCGGAATGTCACCCGCCGCGCCGAAGGGGAACTGAATGTCGGCGAATCCGGAATTGTTGGAGTTTCTCAGGAAGAACGTGCCGTTGCGGTAAATCCCGATGGTGTCGGTGCCGTTGCCGTCCCAGTCGCCCGCGACCGGCACGTCGCCCGCCGTGCCATAGAAAAATTCGTTGTCGGCGAAACCGGTTTCATTCGTGTTCTTGATGTAGACGAAGCCGTTCGACGGACGGAACTGACCCGGCGTCGCGGCGCGCAGCGGCGTCGGCGTACCGGTGACATTGAGGGTCAGGCTATAGGTGTTGCGCGTGTCGTTGAAGAGGAACGCCCGCAGGTAGTAGACGTTGGCCCCGGTCGTGTTGGTAAATGAAACGGTCTCGGTGTTGTTGGACGAGGCCGACGTAGACACCGGCGTCGATTCGTTGTTCCGGTAGAGTTCGAGGTCGATGTCTCCGAAGTTGGAGGTGAAGTTCGCGGTGGCGCTGATCGTCTGACCGGGCTTCAGCGCGACGCGGTACCAGTCTTCGCTGTTCTGCTTGACCACCAGATTGGTGCTGTTGATGGACAGGACCGGCTTCGCCGCCGTCCGCGCGTCGTTCGGTTCGAACGCATCGTCGGTGCCGCCGTTGAGCTGGGTGTTGATCAGGCTCACGAAGTTGGAGAACTTGCCGTAGTTGTCGTTCAACTGGTTTGACGGGACGCCGCAGGCAGAAGGACCACAGGTCAGCACTCCGATGAGGAAGCTGCTGCCGCCGGTGGTGTACCAGATACCGGAACCGCTTGATCCGGGTTCCGTCACGCCGGACGTCCAGTTGATGTTGTAACCGTCGTTCATAAAGGTCGGCGGGCCTGAACAGGCATTGACACCACTATTTGCGGAGATCGTACCGAGTGTGCGCCGAAGGAAGGAAAGAT
>JAAFHI010001019.1 GCA_013298335.1 Actinomycetota bacterium | reverse complement strand
TCTCGACCTTTGTAAAAACGTGGAACTCGCCACCGAAGTGTCGATGCAGCCGCTCCGGATTCTCGGCGTCGATGCCGTCATCATGTTTTCCGACATTCTCATTCCAATCGAGCCGATGGGAATGAAGGTCGAACTGACCGAAAAAATCGGTCCGAAAATGCCGGAACCGATTCGTTCGGCGGCGGATGTCGAGAAGATTCACGTCGCCGACCCGGTCGAGACGATGCCCTTCGTCTATGACCTTATCCGGTCGCTCAAGAAGGAAATCGCCGACGCCGTGCCGCTGCTCGGGTTCGCGGGCGCGCCGTGGACGCTCGCGGCGTACATGATCGAAGGCGGTGGTTCGAAGAACTACAACGTCATCAAAAGCTTCATGTACAACGAGCCGCGCGCCTTCCACCACCTGATGGAGAAGCTCGCCGACATGCAGGCGGCCTACCTCAAGGCGCAGGTCGAGGCGGGCGTGGACGCCTTCCAGTTGTTCGATTCGTGGGCGGGCGAGATGTCGCCGGCGGATTTCGCCGAATACTCGCTGCCCTACATCAAGCGCGTTTTCGAACAGGTCGGCAACAATGTGCCCAAGATGCTCTACATCAATGGCACGTCGCACCTGCTTGAACTGATGATGGAATCCGGCGCGGATGTTCTCAGCATCGACTGGCGGACCGACCTCTCCGACGTCCGGCGCCGGACCGGCGACAAGTTCTGCCTGCAAGGCAACGTCGATCCCTGCCGCCTGCTCGGGCCGCAGGAAGGCATCGTCAAGGCGGTCGAAGAGGCCAAGGCGAAGATGGTCGGCGCGCCCGGCCACATTCTCAACCTCGGTCACGGCATCCTGCCGCCGACCCCGGTCGAGCACGCCCGGACGTTCATCCACACCGGCCAGGGACGGTAATTGGAGCGCGCGCATCCTGCGCGCATGGTTTGAAAAACAACGCGCTGAAGGCGAATCCGATTCAATCGGCTGCCTTCGGCGCTTTTTCTTTCATGCTTTCATGCGCGCAGGATGCGCGCGCTCCATCACGGCTGTCCGGTCCAGTTGCCGGAAAGCGGCACGTCGGTGTCGGTGCCGTAGAAGTACTGAATATCGGCGAACCCGCTCGTATTCGAATTCCGCAGAAACCACTGATTCCCGCGCACGATGCCGATGGTGTCGATGCCGTCCGCGTTCCAGTCGCCCACGACCGGACGGTCGCCCGCCTGTCCGTAGAAGAACTCGAAATCGGCGATGCCGGTGGTGTTGGCATTCCGGATGTAGACGAAGCCGTTCGACGGACGGAACGCCCCGATGGTGTCGATGCCGTCCCCGTTCCAGTCGCCGGTGATGAAGATGTCGGTCGCCGTTCCGTAGTTGAACTGGATGTCGGCGTTCCCGGCGGTGTTCGAATTTCTCAGGAAAACGGTATTTCCCCGGACAATCCCGACCGTGTCGATGCCGTCGCCGTCCCAGTCGCCGACAATCGGAATGTCGCCCGGCGCGCCGAAGGGGAACTGGATGTCGGCAAACCCGGACGTATTTGAATTTCTGAGGAAAAACGTTCCGTCGCGGTAAATGCCGATGCTGTCGGTCCCGTTGCCGTCCCAGTCGCCCGCGACCGGCACGTCGTTGGCGGTTCCGTAGAAAAACTCGGTGTCGGCGAAACCCGTGTCATTGGAATTTCGCAGGTAGACAAAGCCGTTCAACGGGCGGAACTGGCCCGGCGTCGCGGCGCGCGGGGCGGCAGCCTGTGAAACAGTGAAACTCCGTCCCGCGATAGTGAATGTCGCGGTCCGTGCCGGGCCAGTGTTGCGATCCACAATGACCGGGGCACTGGACAGGCCTGATCCGCGAATCGGAACTCCGCGTACCCACGACGGAACTCCGGAACTGGTCCAGGTGCAGTCACTGTCGGTCAGAACGATTACGCCCACAGCGCCTCCAGTTCCGGGTAAGCGTGCCGAGGAGGGCGAAATCGTGAAATTGCACGACGAGCTTTCATTCAGAAGGCGCGCCAACCCACCTCTGGCAACACCTCCGACCGTGGTGAAGCGCCCGCCGACCAGGATTTTGCCATCCGGTTGCGCCACCACCGCGCTGATCGCGTCATTCGCCCCGATTGTTGCGCTGAACGTCGGATCGAGCGTGCCGTCAGCGGTCAGACGATTGACAAACCCCCGTGTGCCATTGGTGG
>JAAFHI010000474.1:3566-4159 GCA_013298335.1 Actinomycetota bacterium | reverse complement strand
AGGGCTTTGGCGGTGCGGCGGTCGGGGTTCTTTCGCAGTTGTTTGATGTGGACCATCGTCGGAATGACGTGCAGGGAGACTTCATGGTTGATGGTGTGGGCAACGGCTTCCATCTTGAAATCCACCTGCGCCGGATTGATCTCGACCTGAATCCGCACCGGCGAATGCGGCCCGATCCACGGGGCCCACTCCTGAATTGACGCTCCGCCCACCTGCGTTGAATGCTCCTGCCCGTCGGGATCGGTCACCCATAGCGTGGTGCTGCCCTGGGAGTCGAGGTCATAGTTCGTGGTGAAATGAACCTGAGTGAACTGGTCGCCCTTGACGGCGTTCCACCCCGGAAGGGTGGAGGCGGCCTGGTCGAACCGCGCAAAGGCTGTTTGAGCGTCATCGAAATGAACGACTTCCAGACTTTCTTCATCCGGTTGATAGTTTGGATCGAACAAGCCGTCTTTGGTGACGGCCCGCTGGACCACGCCGTTCGCGATGCTCTTTCGCTGGGCGGTCGCCGGGTTTCCCGTCGTCGCGGTTTTGGACTGGACGATGGCCTCTCCGGTGAGCCCGTTCGGAAGAGAGTCATGCTTTTCTTCCTC
>JAAFHI010000474.1:0-3556 GCA_013298335.1 Actinomycetota bacterium | reverse complement strand
CGTTCAGGTTGATGGCGCACCGACGCTGCACGGTATCGGCGCGTCCCGCGAGCACGGCGCCCAGTTTTTCCTGCGCTCTCACCCGCGGGCTCCGGTCGAGCGCCCCCTTGAGTTGGAGTTGCGCCCGGATGCCGGGATTTCCCGATCTACCGGGCCGTTTCTTCATCTGTGTCGGTGATTTGGCGTCCGTGCCGTCAGTGAGCAATCCGGAATGACACCCGGACTCCGCACAACTGGGCGCGTTCGCGATTTCGCGACTGCCTTCCTTCGAGACTTTTGGGGCAAACGAATACATTGCGGAGCCTCCACGGAGTTTGGGGTGGTTCAATAACCTGAACCGGCGTCCATGTTTTTTCGCCGGACATCGATAATGGCGTGTTCGTCCGCAGAGGTCAGGAAGTACCAGTCGAGTGCCGACCGGTCTTCGGGCAAATAGGCGAATGTTAACGATTCGACCGCGGCAACCGTGGGCCGGGTCTGGATGAATTCCGAAATATCAGCTTCCGAAGCGTAGCGGCCCTCGCGGGTCGCCCGCTCAACGTCGTAAAACCACGGCGAAAGGTAGTCTACGAGGTCCTCGTTCAGGTGTTTTGCCGCCGCTCCTGAATCGGTTTCGTCCCGAAAGAAGACGGTTGCGGTCACCTTGATCCGGACATAAACCGGGTTGACCACATGAATTCGAAGGAACGGATTCGCACGATCCGCGAGGTAATTCCGGATGCCATTCAACACGTCCGATGGTGCGGCCGGCATTGTCGGCGTCATAACCGAAACGCCGTCCGGCCCAGGAACGATGACCACCATGACGTCCCCTGGTTTTCGTCCCCCCGCCGGGCTTCGGGCGGGTAACGTCTGGACCTTCCAGATGGACGGGAACCGCTCCAGGACAAGCCGTTCGTAATCCCAGGCGAGCAGGGACCGATCCTTGTGCCGGAGTCGTTCGCCGACCCGGATTTCGAAGGCCCGCTCCGACTCGGGGGGCCGGCCGCCGAACGAGGGCAGGGGCTGGAAGATACCGGAAATAAAGGGTAGGTCCTCGACCGATGACGTTATCGTTCCAGCGGGGAGCGGTTGAGCGAGATGCGCTCCGGTGTTGCCCTCGTCCCGCGAGGTCACCGAACCGGCTTGGGGAATGATGGTGGCGGTTTTCGGAAAGACGCTCGCCCGATCCCGGACCGTCGCCCGAATCCATTGGTTTTCGGGTGGGAGGATGGTGTTGCCGGTTGCCTCGAAAGCTGGCAGGGTCAGGCCAAGGAGTCCAGTATTGGCCAGCCCATTGGTCGTATCGTATGAAATTTGCGTCGGGGACAGTGAATGCCAGCGGTTATTTGCAAGGTAGGCCCAGCCGACCGCCGGAAGGTCCTCGCCGACCGGGGCCTCGGCGGTCATTTGAAACAGGAGCGTGAGGGTTTGGGGCGGTACGAGCGATGCGAATCCGAGGTAGAGATTTCCGGCATTCGCGAAGGAGGGAAGCAGGGGCGGGGTATCGGCGATGGGGACCTGGTTGAAGCCGCCGAAGGGGAGCAGGTGAAAAAACGTGCCACCCAACCCGCCATGACCGATTTCGCAGCTCGCCGAATAGCCGACGCGCAAACCTGTCGCCTGGGGCAGGTAGGGTTCGTTCGGATATTTCAGGTCCTTCTTCGGCTTCATGCATTCATCAAGGCAGGCTTGAAGGCACGCGCCATAAGCCAGCCCCAGTTGGGTTAAACAATCGGTCAGGCATATGGTGAGGTTTGTGTCGGGCGGGGTCGGGCTTTTTCTCCATTGCTCCAGGCAGGCCGAAACACAGGTCGCCGCCGCCGTCAGCCCAAGTTCATGGAGGGCGGCGATGCAGGTCGTCAGACATCCTTCGATGGAGGGCGAATCCGGCGGACAGCTCGCCAGGCAGGTCAGGCACGCCTCGATGGCGAGTTGGCCCAGCCGGTACGGCTTGCACTTCGCGAGGCATTTCTCCTGACACCCTTCGGTATTCGGAAGGTCCTCGATGACGGCGTTGAGAACGTTCCTGGCGTAGAGGTCATTACCGAACCCGTAGGCCGGTTCGGTAAGTTCAAGCCGGATCGCGCTGGAGGCCAGGTCGTAGTAAGGAGGCACATCCTTTTCCGCCACCCTAAAACCCGCAAAAAAGCTATCGGGACACAGCGGGCCGTCTTTTTCCGGGGTCGCCGCCGCGCAGTCGTTCCGGGTTCGGAAAAGATAAGGGGTCAGTGCATTTTCCGAACCGTTTTCCAGTGTCCAGACGCCGGGATCGAGCACCTGAATCCGTCCCCTGAATTTCAAATTGTCGAAAAGGTCCGGTTGGGTAAGGCCGTCCAGTCCGATCGTGTAGTCCTTGTAGTACCCGGTGAACCCGGTGTCGTTTGCGGGCAGGTTGAACCAGGTCAAACTAAAATCGAAGGCATCAAGTCGTTTGACGAAGAGTTCCGAATTGCGGATCAACAGATAGGATCCGACCACCGGTAGGCCTCCGAACGGAAGGAACGGTACGCTCGTATCGATCTCCCCGTCAGTGTTGGCGAGGCTGAGGTCAGCCAGCCCCAGTGTCTCGACGTTCAGTGACAGCGCGGAAACCGGTAGACCGTCGAGAATGGTCAGTGGCAGGACCATCGCGCTTCCTTCCGGCCCCGAAAGTTCGACGGGCGTCGTCTGGTTCAGGTACGCCTTGAGGGTGGGTAACGACGGCGCGGGAATGGTGTCGGGAATGACGGTCGGGTCCTCGCTTTCGACCGGCTCACCGAAAGGAACCACCGGCGGGGCCGAGGGAGGAAGTTCGAACGTCAGTACGAAGGCCGGGTCGGTCTCGGTAGAAGCCACGTAGGAATCGACCGTGAGCCAGCCCCCTGAAATTGAGAGAAGGAGGGTGAACGACTTTTCGAGAATCAGGCGGAAGATTTCATCCTCGGCCAGTCCGGTGGCGGCGGTAAGTGGCGCGAGGCGTTCGTTCAGGACCGACGTGAATCCCGCCGGAAACCTGACGGTCAGCGTCACGGTCCGCTGCCCGCCCGTCAGCAGCAGGTAGGTGGAGGCAATCGCGAAACCGAGCGTGGCCGGCTCGGTGGTCGTGACGTCGGTGTTACCGATGGTGGTTTCCCCAAAGGTTGCCCATGGAACCGGCTCGACGGCGGCGTCCATCCGAACTTCCGTGCTTAATACCTTTCGTTCGCCCTCCGGCTCGACTCCGGTGCCAAGAACCCGTGTCGCCCGAACCTTGTCGAGCCTGGCCCCGGTGACGATCAGATCCCGGTCGGAGCCATACAGAATGACCTCACCGTTGACATCCTGACCGGCTGGGAAAAGGGTTCCCCGAGGGACGGTCGTGGACGCGACGCTTTCGTCCTCGGCCAGCGTGAACGTCAAATAAGTGCGATCAGGAATCGGGCCAGCGGGGCGTTCCTTGAGAATGTCGTTGTAGTAAAAGCGCCGGTAGCGGTCCGAAAATGTGTTCAGCGTCGCCTGGGCGGTTTCGAAGAGCCGTGCGAAAGCCATGTAGAGGGCGAGGTGAGGCTTATGGCGTTCGCCGGCTGGCGTCTCCGAAAAATGTTCCCGGGCAAAG
>JAAFHI010000059.1 GCA_013298335.1 Actinomycetota bacterium | reverse complement strand
TGATCGGCACGAACGCCGCCGTGATTCGGAGCAAGATGCTTCAGATTTGCGCCGGGGCCGTGAAGGTGACGAACCGCGATGACCCGGAGGCGGTCGTCGAGGTCAGTGCCCCGGAGAAGCTGGAAGCGTTGCGGCGGATACTGGACGACTCCGAAGGGCCGATCCTTGTGCCCGTTCCATACCGCGCGGTTATCGACTACATCGCGAAGAACCTCGAAAAAGACTATTCCATCGGGATTATTCACGGCGGGGTTTCGTCCGAACAACGCGGGATATTGTTTGACAAAGTGCAAAATAATGAAATAAAGTGCCTTTTAGCCGTACCGAGTTGTATGGCCCACGGGTTGACGCTGACCCGTTCAAACGTCAGCGTGTGGTGGAGTCCAGTCGATAACCTCGAAACCTATGTGCAGTTCAACGGGCGGATGAACCGGCCCGGACAAGTTCGCAATATGGCCGTGTATCACCTTGTATCCGGCACGCTCGAAAGGCTCGTTCTGAAGCGGTTACGCGAGAAAGAGACGAGTTTGAATCTACTTTTGGAGTATCTGCAATATGGCAAGGAAAAAGACTGAAGACGTGATCCCGTTCGACTCCCCGCCGGAGGTCGAGGCCGACGACGCCATCACCGGCGCGGTCAAAGACTATCTCGCCCTCCGCGCACAGAAGGACGAGTTGAAAAACCAGACATCCCAAATCAATGCGATGATGGAGAAGATTGAAAAATTTCTTTTTGATCGGATGCAGTCCGGGGATGAGAAGTTCGAATCGGTTCGCACCGCGCACGGGACGGTGTATCTCGGCGAAGAGACGTTTGCCAAGATCACCGACAAGACCGCGTTTTTCGATTACATAAAGAACGGCGACCGGTTGGAAGTCGCAACCATCTCGCCCAACAAGGCGGGGATAAAACAACATCTCGACGTGGGGGAGTACGTTCCCGGAGTCGAACTTTCGACGAGTCGCGTGGCTCGTGTGAGGAAAAAATGAGTAATCAGTCGATTGTAGTTTCCCTTCCGGCGCATCTGATGGTGCCGGAACTGATGGCGGCGAATGATGCGCTTGGGGCGGGGCTTCAGACCGGCAATTTCCTTCCAAGCGTGTCGATCAAGGGAAAGACGTTCCGGTTTCGCAAGGGCAAAGAAGAGTTCATCTTTCCCGAATATGAACTGGAAGTCGTCCTTCTCGCGGCCCGCCCCACCCTGACGAAACTCTACTACCCGAAGGCGTATGACCCGGCCAACCCGGACGAACAGCCGACGTGTCAGAGTGATTTCCACACCGTTCCGAACCCCGGTGTGAGCGAACCGCAAGCGGCGTCGTGCGCCACCTGTAAATGGGATCAGTGGGGTTCGAAAATCTCCATCACGAAGGCGAAGGTCAAGGCGTGTTCGGATTCGAAATATCTCGTGCTGACGCCGATTCACCCGGACATCCCCAAGATGGCGATGGCCCTTCAGATTCCTCCCACGACGTTCAAACCGTTCAAGACGTTCTTCGAAGAGATGAAGAAAAATTCGATCCCGCTTTTGGGTGCGGTGATTCGGATGGCCTTCAACAAGGAAACCGAGTATCCGCAACTGGATTTCAAGTTCGTCCGGTTCGTCACGCCGGAAGAACTCGCGGAATGCCGGAAGCTGGCGGAAGCCCCGGATGTCGTCGAGGCTGTCACGCCGCCGGAAGCCCCCGCCTATGCGCCGCCGGTTGTTGCTCCGGCAACCGCCCCGCCGCCTGCCGCGCCGTCGAACCCCCCGTCGTTTGCCGACCGGTTCACCAAAGAAGCCGCCCCGGTCGTTGCGCCGGATACCGCGAAACCCGAACCGCCGACGCAACCGGCCACTGAAGAAGCCCCCGCGCCGCCTGTCACGACGGTCGAGGGGATGAAAGGGGTATGGGCACGATGGCAAGAAAACGCATCAGCGTAGTCGATGAACTCCGGGCGAAGATCACCCCGGAATCCTATGCGCAGATCAAGGCCCGTCTTGAATTTGCAAATCAAACTCTTAGCGTTCCGGTGGTCGCCGAAGTTCTTGGGGCAAGTGTCCATCACGTCGCCCGGCTGTTCGACGAAGGCACGTTGACCGGGGGACTTGTGAAAACGGAAAAGGGTAGGCACGTCCGCCTGATTGACGTGAAGTCGGTGTCGGCTTTCGTCACGAATCAAATCCGTCCGAAGAAACGCTAACCAAAAGGCCAACCAACCAATGCTTCTCGACGACGTTTGGGGAAGTTTCGAAGGAACCGGTGTAATCGTTTACACCGGTTCGTTATCTGTCCCGGATGAACACCTTTGCCCTACCCGCGAAGTCGCGGATATGCGGATTGGAAAGGGGGCAAGCGGGGATGTCTGGTATTGCCCCGCCCTCTACAGCCCCCGCGCCAAGATCACCGACAAGGGTTCTTACAAGACCATCGAAAACGTCGTCGGCCTCCGATGCTGGTGGATCGACATCGACGTTAAGGAAAAGAAGGGGTACGCCACGCTTGGCGATGCGGTGGAAGCCCTCGACGCCTTTGTTGCCACGTCCGGCCTGCCCGCCCCCACGGTCATTCAGTCCGGGAACGGTCTTCACTGTTACTGGATAATTGATCGGGTCGTCGAGGTCGAGATGTGGAAGCCTCTCGCAAATCAGTTGCGAGACGCCGCGAAAGCCGCCGGACTTCTTTTCGATTACGGCCTGACCACGAACCCGGCTTGTCTTTTGCGAGTTCCGGGAACGTTTAATTGCAAAGACCCGAAGAACAAAAAGCCTGTCCTCGTTGCCGAGACGAGGCCGCTTATTCCCTTTGAGTCCTTCACGAACATCCTGAACGGCATCCGTTCGGAAGCCCTCGCGGAAGCGACGCAAGCCCTCGCCAAAGCGGAAAAGGCATTCGAAATAGATTACGACTTCAGCGGCATCCGCCACGACGCGAACCTTATCGCGAATGCTTGCCCGGCCATCGCGATGATGCGCGACACGAAGGGCAATGTTGACGAACCTCTTTGGTTCAGGTCGCTTCAGTTGTTGAAGTTCGCCGAAGACGGCGCACGCATCGCGCACGAGTGGTCATCAGGCCACCCGGAATACAACCAAGCCGACACTCAAAACCGCCTCGACCGGCTGGACGCGCAAGGCGTCGGCCCTACCCTCTGCACAACGTTCGATTCGGTTTGTACCGTCTGCAAAGGCTGTCCACATTGGGGAAAAATCTCCACCCCTCTCGTTCTCGGCCAAATCAGCGAACCGCTGGTGCTGTCGCCGGAAGAGTTTGAAGCGGGGATCGTCATCACGCACCCGCGCGGATATGTCGTCGATCAAGGCGGGACGTGGCGCGTGGACGACTCGAAACCGATCCGTATCAGCCGGACGCCGCTGAACATCACCCAAATCCTTCGGGACGAGGACAGCGGCGACACGGTTTTCGAACTCCGGTACGCCACCCCGCGCCGGACGGAATACGCGATGATCCCGGCGGCGGCGTTGGCGGACAAGCGGGTAATCGCCGCGTCGCTTCTGAATTGCGGGATTGATTACAACACCCTCGACCCCAACAAACTTATCTATTACCTGAACCGGGCCTACCTTCACATAAGCGACAACTACGATGCTGAAAAGATTTATAACTCTTTTGGTTGGCGGGACAGTTCTTTTGTTCTCGGTAACAAAGTGGTTCATAACGGGAAGGTTTCGAAGGCTCGACTATCTGATCGTGTACCCTCGCAAACAACCGCCAAGATTACGAAGAAGGGCACGTTGAAAGAATGGTCAGCGGCGGTATCCATTCTCGCCAAAAACCCGCGATACATTGACTACGCCTATGCGTTCCTTGCGGTCATTGGAAGCCCCATCGCCGCGTTGAACAACGTTTCCGGCGGCGTTCTAAGCCTCGTAGGGGGATCGGGTATCGGAAAGACCACGGTTGCGAACCTCGCCGTTTCCGCCTACGGGCATTACAGCGCGTTTGAAGCATCCCCACAGTCCACGGAAAAGGCGTTTTACGAACAATTCCGGCTTCTTCGCAACCTCCCCACCCTCATAAACGAGGCCGCGACCATTCCACACTGGCTGATTGAACCGCTGCTTTATGCCGCCGCCAACGGATACCCCCGCGCCGCGCTGAATCACACCGGCAAGATGCGACAGGGATCGGGATGGAACGGGCTGGTATGTATGACCTCGAACCGGTCGATCACCCATACCGCCAAAGGGACAATCGAAGAAGCGACGATCCGCCGGGTGACGGAAATCCATCTCGACCAGACGATCAGCCGGGATGACGCGGCGGTTATAAACGAGATTTTGCGGAAGTCCTACGGGCACGCCGGGGAACGGATTATCAAGTACCTGACGCAACACCACGCCGCGATTACGCGCGAGTTTGAGAAGCTATGGCACTCGTGGTCGAAGGTGGACATCCCTGCCGAAAACCGATACGGCCTCTGGCAAATCATCGCCGCGATGCTCGCCGGGTATGTCCTTGAAGAGACGGGCATTGCGAAATTTGACCTTGAAGCAATCAAGACGAGGGCGCACGACCTTTTGCGCGGACAAGCGACCTCGACGACGGAAGCCCAAAAAGACGATGTGGAACAGCTTCTTGATTTGTTCATCGCCGACAACGCGGGCCGGTTTTCGATGTTCAACGTTCTCGACCGGTCGTTCATCGCCACCGACTTCAAAGGCGAGATCGTCGGGCGGTACGATTATGCCGGGGGCATCGTCGCTCACATCTCCATCGGGCAGGCCAAGCTATTTGAATACGCAATTTTAAGGGGTATCGACCGCGCGAGGATCGAAACCTACGTCAAGCGCATCGGCGGGAAGGTAGGCCATTTGGTAAAGGTTGTGCCGTCTTTACCGAACGGAATCCGGTGCATCCACATTCCGGCACAACCACAGGACAAAGGTAATTGATATGTCGAAAGAACAAAAAGTTGTCTCCATCGCGGTCAAAGCGGCGCGGGGCGTCGTGCGGGACTGCATCATCGAAATGGCCCGCAAAATGGCTTCCCGATTGCCGGAGATAGGCTTTTTTATTTTCCTCCGGGACAACGACGCGCTCGAATGGTGGCTTGCCGTCAACTGCACCGCGAACCGGGCTTTGAACGGCGACCCGCGCCATTCCCCTCGCCGTCTGGAAGAGTTGTACCCCCGGATGATTGTGCTTGATGCCGAGATCGTCGGACACCACGTTGAAGACGCGCTTCGATACGGCCCGGACACGCTCAATACCCGCACCGTCGTCGGCGAGTACCTGTGGCGTCAGGCGTCAAATTGGCCGTGGAAACGGTTTACCATTTCGGTCGATTTGTTTCTTGGCTTCCACCTGATTTGGATTTCGGAGAAGTACGCACGCTTCGACCGCATCGGCTTTGTGTTTTACGTGCGTCACCCTCGTGAGATCGGGGGCGAATGGGCTATTTTGTTTTAGTGCGAAAGTCGAGTACAATATGAACGTGCGAAACATCGGTATTGCGTTTCAAACTTTTGGGGAACTCTTCCGGTGCATCGGAAATTTCCTCAACCCACTTCCCAACCCAACAAAATTGGAGATTCGTTTTATGAAGGTCTTGACCGCCAAGCAAAAGATTTTGATTTCCATCCTGTTCCTGACCGTCGATGACGAGGGGAACAAAACCGGCACGCGGGGGTTGCTCCCCGGTGAACGCTTCGAACTCGTTTCGCCTTCGCCCGATCTCGGTACGGTGACGGTCGATCCGGCCAACCCGCTCAATTTCATTTTCGATTCGGGTCGCCCGAACGAGGATGGGAGTGTTCGCACCGGATTCCTTTCGGGGTCGCTGTACGACGCGGATGGCACCCTTCTCGCAACCGGCAGTTCCGAAGAGATCGGCATCCTGCCGGAAGGCAACGCCACCAACATCGGCGGGATCGTCATCAGCCTGATCGACATCGCCCCCGATGCGCCGCCGGTCGATCCGGTTCCGGTCGAGGAACCCGCGCCGCCGGTCGATATTGCGCCGGAGGATTTGCCCGCCGATCTTCTGTGAAATCGAAAACGTCTGACACCTTTCCGGGCGGGGCCTTCAAGCCTCGCCCTTTTTTCTTGGAGGTCTTGATATGAAAGTCGCTCTTTTGATTCCCCTAAGCCGCGAAAAATACCGGATGCGGGTCACGTCACTCGCCAGAAATCTTGGCGTCACGTCGCTGATCGTACCCGACCTCAAAAAAGAAATGGGGTGCGCCCAAGCCCGCAATGTCGGTATTCATCTCGCCATCGAAGAAGGGTTCGACCACATCGCGCTGATGGATGACGACGACTGGCGAAACGGGGTGACGACATCGCCCGACGCCGACCTCGTGTACACCAACGTTCGGGTCAATATGTCAGGCGGAAGCGTGGAGACAGTCGAGTACGTCGGCGACCCCCTCCACGATCTAACCCTAATCGGGATGTACGGCGTCCCGTACACGCTCTCGAAAGCCGGGGCCTTGCGGATGATCGACCAGTACGGCGAGGTCTTCCGCTCGCGGCAGACGTGTTGTCTTTCAGGGTCATTTTTTCTCGACGCAATCAAGGCCGGGCTGTCGATCAAGCACGAGCCACGCGCCGACTACATGTATTTCGCGAACACCGGGCCTGACCAGTTGACGAAGCACCCCGATTTTATGGCGCACCGGCTAGCGTTCCTGAAAGAACTTCACGAGACCATCGAACCCACCAAGCTGAAATAGAAAGACGCCGCAAGATGGCGAATCTTGCGGCGTCCCGCTGTTCTTTCTTCACTGTAAGTAATCAGTCCCGATGAAGTTTTCGAGTGCCGTCGTCGCGAGGTCGATGCGACGCGCCTTTCGAACGCAATGTCACGTCGGGGGGTAATTCCTCCGGCGTTGCCTTGACCTCTGGTTGCTTTTCTCGTCGCCTCGTTGACGCCCTTCGGCGTTCAACCTCATACATTGCCAGTTCGGTTTCGAGTTCCCTGATTCGGCTTTCCTGTTTGTGCCGATCCCATTTGCCTTTTGTCCACTCCCACAGAATCGCAACCCCTACAAAAATCGCATACACAACCACGCGATTGTGCTGCAAAAAATCACCAACCGTTTCCGTCAGTCCGTAATCCGTGATGCCGATTGACGCCAGCATCCCGGTGACGTTTTTTGTAGATTCCAGCATTGTGCGTACCCTTGTCATCGTCGTGGTTTCCCCGCCTTACGAACTATTCGGCGGTGCCGCCGTGGTCTGTCCTGTGCGTTCAGGCCAAGCATTCCCATAATGAGTACGACAAGAAACGACTTCGCGTCTGGGGGCAAATCAGAGGCGTGAAAGTGAAACAGGACGGCGTTGACACACCATAGCACAAGCCCCGCCGCCCCCCAAAAGGTTGTACGGTCTACTCGTCTATTGGAAGTCGGGATCATCGGCATAGTAGTCCTTGATTCCTCGGTAGACGCTCAAACAGATCGTTTTGAGTTTTGCCCGCTTGCCGGGGTTCTTGATCGCGTCAAGAAGACAGTTGACGCCGAAGGAAATCGCGCGAAGCGTGAACGGGTTCATACTATCAGTCCCCCTTTGAATGGGTCAAAAAATCCTACGAAGCGAAGGCCGGTTTTCGTCCCGGTGTCCGTGACGGGATACATCCGATACACCCCGTCGCCGTCCCGCCGCATTCTGCCGGAAGGGTCGAGGGAACGTGTCGCCGTGTTGCCTTCGATGGTCTGAAGGTGAATCCGCAACTGTGCGTCCACCTTTACGACCTTCTCGACCACGCCGGTATGCCCCTTCCACGAAGCGGTATTGTTTTCAAAAAGCCGCCAGAACACGAGCGACCCCGGCGTTACCGACGCATTCCGCACAATCGCGTTGGGATACGCGGCCTTCAGGTTCTGATACGTCTGCATTGCTCCGGCGGTCATCAGCATCGACAGGTGTGCCCACAGGTCGCGCGGGATCGTGCGCCGATACCCGGCCTTGACCGTGTACGCACAATAGGCTTGCGGCGGTTGCCACCCTTCGAGGCGCATCGTCTTTTCAAAGGCGGGGTTTTGAAACCCGCGATTCGGCGTGATCTCCTTCACCCCGATCCAGCTTTGAAACTGTGCAAGAATCCTTGCCTGAACTTCCAGTTGTGTCGGTGTCATTCGAGCCTCGTCCATCTTGACTGGTTTTTGAACAAAATCACTTTTTCACGACTTCCCGGTACACGGGGAGGATTTTTATCGCCTCGACCTCTACCAACAACGTGACCAGCGATTCCGCCGCGTCAACCGCCGCGTCGTAGGCTTTTTTGATCTTGCCCATCAGTACCATTTGTTGTTCTTGCGTGATAACCCCGGCTTCCACTGACGCTTGGAGTTGGGCAAGTAAAACGTGCAGTTTTTGGGAAACGACGACCGCGTTGCCGCCGGGGAAAGTGTCCAGTACGGTGCGCCCGAAAGTCGGGTCAACGTATTCCGTCTCTTTGCCTCGCGCGATTTCGATCAGAAGTTCCGCCGCGCTTCCGGCGACCGGAAACTGTCCCGGCATCGTGAACGTGCCCCCGAACTGCACCCGAAGGATTCTGTACGCATCCGAAAACTCTACTGAATGCCCTTCAGTTGGGATCGTTCCGAATTTGTGTTCCATTTCGCCCCCTATGTCGTAGTCGAATCGACAATCAGATTTAAGGATTCCAAATAATCAAGCAAGCTGACAAGTGCCGCCCCGGATGCCCTTGACCCGGTGATCGTGCCCTTTGCTTGCGGGGTACCGCCTTCAAAGAAACAGATTTCGGATTCCGCCCCGCTTCCGGCCCGAATTTCGATCCCCGGAAATTCTGTCAGGCCGTCGAACGCGCCCAACACTACTTTTCCAAGTGTCCCGGTATGTTGCGACGCGCTAAGAAACGCAAGATGCTTGTTACTTCCATACGGGCTGACAGAACCGCGCTGTAAAACAATCCGCGCCGTATCCAGATTTCGCGCGGTAAATCCCACGTCACCGGGTACTTCAGAAGATGCACGATAGCCTACAGCATTCCCACAGTCCGCACGCGCCGCAAATCCCGCCGACACGCAATAATCGTCAAACGCCGCCGCCGCGTAACCGATAACAACGCACTGACTTCCCAAGCACGCCGCGCCCGCGCCGACTTTCGTACTCGCGCTTCCCGAAAGACTCCCGGAACCCAAGATCAAGTTGACGTTGCCGTCATACAAGAATTGCATTCCGTCAGTCTCGAAACCCCCGTCCGCAATCATTTTGCCGCTGATATTCCCGTTGCCGGTTTCTTGCGTGCCCGGCGTCGTGGCTTGAAGCTGGATACCGCCGGACGCGGTAATCGTGATGTTCCCGTCTACGTCAGGCAACTCACCATTGACCGACTTGACCGACTCATAGAATGCGACACCGGCGGCGAAATCTGAAATGTTCGATACGGTGTGACTGTGCGCCGTCGGTGTCCGCGCGTTCGTGTTTCGCGCGTCGGTGTCGGTAACGTACCGGTTAGCATTCCCCGGCGTCCCGTTCGTCCCGGCGAGGGCGGCTTTCTCCCCGGCTGAAGGTGTGTTCGGCGACGATCCTCCGGTCAGGCCGGGGTGTGCCGCCGGGTCAGCGTTATGCACGGCAATCGCGTCGTCGATCAGGCCCGTAACCGTGTCCGCCGGGGTACTCGACCCAAGCAAAAGCGTTGACAATTTAACCGTCGTGTTCGAGGTCGAAGGCACGAGGATTTCCTTGACCTCCGCGACGCCGGGAAGCTGCACATAAATCAGCACGTCGGTCGCGAGGGGTGACACCTTCACACCGTCCGGTTCGACAACGACAATCTTCGCGACGCCAAGATAGACCCCGCCCCCCGCAACCGCTGACCCGCCGGACGCGGTACAAATGACCCGCCCGTATTTTACAGGTGCGTCGGTGCAGTCGCGTAAATCAAACTCCACGTTTCGAGTCGTCATAGTCGCC
>JAAFHI010000718.1 GCA_013298335.1 Actinomycetota bacterium | reverse complement strand
CGGTCATCGGGAAAACCATTTCGCTCAATCAGGTTTCGTTCACCATCGTCGGCGTGACGCAGGCGTCCTTTACCGGAACGCTCCAGGTCGGCGACCGACCAGCGGTGAGCGTGCCGCTCGCGTTCGAGCCGCAACTGGAGCGCGATTTTCCGATGATCGACCGCCCCGGCAAACCCGGCCCGTGGTGGATTCAAATCATGGGTCGAATGAAGCCCGGCGCGACCCGCGAACAGGTTTTCGCCGCGATGGACGGCCAGTTCCAGCGCCTCGCGCTCGAACGCATGCCCGCGCCGCGCCGCGAGGGTGAAACGGCGGAAATCGCCGCGAGTGCCTACCCGCATTTGCGGGTTCTTCCCGGACAATACGGCCAGTGGGAAATGCGCTACCGCTACTCCACGTCGATTTATTTTCTGCTTGGGATCGGCGGTCTGACGCTGCTCATCGCCTGCGCCAATGTCGCCAACATGCTGCTGTCGCGCGGCGTGATGCGACGCCATGAAATCACCGTCCGCCTTGCGGTCGGGGCCGGACGGTTCCGCCTGATCCGCCAGCTTCTGACCGAAAGCCTGCTCCTCTCGATTCTCAGCGGCAGCGCGGGAATTCTCTTTGCCGTCTGGGGATGCCGGGCGCTGGTTGCCATGAGCAGCGACGGGTCAATGCTTCCCGCCAATCTCGACTACCGGCTTGACTGGCGTGTCCTCGGATTCACGCTGGCCGTTTCTTTACTGACCGGACTGCTTTTCGGCGTCGCCCCCGCGTGGCGCTCGACGCGACTCGACCTGAACAGCGGCCTGAAAGCCAACGGTCGTCAGGGAAGTTCCATTTCGAATTCCCGCCTGAGCAAATCGCTGGTCGTACTTCAGGTCGCGATGTCGCTCATCCTGCTCATCGGCGCTGGACTGTTCATTCGGACCCTGCGCAATCTCGAATCCACCGACCTTGGATTCAATCAGGAAAAACTCCTGCTGTTCAGCCTGCGGCCCGCGGCCAACGGCTACAAGGAGGAAAAACTGCTCGGGTTCTACCAGCAGACCTTCGAACGGTTCGACGCGCTGCCCGGCGTCAAGGCGGCCACCTTCGGAAGCGTTCCGCTCGTCGCCCACTACTACAACAACACGTCGCTGCTGCTGCCGGGCGAGAAGGCCGATTCGAAAGCCGAGCACGAGACCAACATTCAGGTCATCCGCGAGAACTACTTCGGGACGATGGAAATTCCCCTCGTACGCGGTCGCGGATTTACCGAGCAGGACGGCCCGAAATCCCAGCGCGTGGCGGTCGTCAACGAAACCTTCGTCAAAACCTATTTTCCGAATACTGATCCGCTCGGCCAACGCGTCGGATTCGACGCCGACTCGCTCGGCAAGATCGAGATCGTCGGCGTCGTCCGTGACGCCAAATACAATGCCCAGCGCGAGAAAAAGGAACCGCTGCTCTACAGTCCGTGGCGGCAGGAAGTCGGACAACTCGGCGAAATGTCGTTCGCGGTCCGCGCCACCGGCGACCCGCTCGCGCTCGTCGCGTCCGTCCGGCAAACGGTCCGCGACGTCGATCAGAATCTGCCCGTGGTGGACGTCAAGACGCAGGTCCAGCAATCCGAGGAAACGCTCACCGAGGAACGCGCCTACGCCCGGCTGCTCGGCTTTTTCGGCGGCCTCGCGCTGCTGCTGGCGTCAATCGGACTGTATGGCGTGATTGCGTTCTCGGTCGCCCAGCGCACCGGCGAAATCGGCATCCGCATGGCGCTCGGCGCGCAGATGTCGGACGTGGTGCGCCTCGTGACGTGGCAGGGAATGAAACTCGTCCTGATTGGCGCGGTCCTCGGCGTGGCCGGTGCGTTTGCACTCAAACGGTTCGTCGAAAGCCAGCTTTACGGTCTGACCGCGACCGATCCGGGAACGTTCGCCACGGTCGTCGGAATCCTGCTGGTGGTCGCGCTCGCGGCCTGCCTGATTCCCGCGCGCCGCGCATCGCAGGTCGATCCGATGGAGGCCCTGCGAAGCGAGTGAGAAACGAGTCTTGGAGTCGCGGCGTCTGGGAGTCTGGGAGTCAAATCACAGGTTGAACCATGGCTCCCGACGTCGCGATCGTTCGTGGTGTTTCACGAAGAACCGAAATCACCAGCAGGCTGAAACCGATGATTTTGATCACGGCGTTGCCGGCATGGGCATACTCCCACTGATCGCGATAGCGGGTCCAATCCACTGGAACGGGATGGGTCAACAAGTGTGCGAATTCCCCATTCATCGGCATGACAAAGACGATCCAGCTCAAGAAGGCCGCCACGAAGAAAAGTGCTCCGCCCATCGTCCAGTAAACAGTTGAACCGGATTTTCGAACGAGAACGATCAGGATGACCGCCGTCAGAATGGTTGCGATTTCAAAGACCGCGCCGACCGAGCCAAACAGACGATAGACATTTTCAACAACCGTCACCTGAACCCAGAGGTGCTGGTCAAACCGCATTCGTTGTGGAAGCTCCAGCAGGTGTGTCATCGACAGGCTGAGACTGAGTGAAGCCAGCAGAAGGGTGATGAATCGCCATGATCGAATGAACGTCATTTTTTCCTAACATTTCGAATAACAGAAAAAAATCGGTCCGCCGATGGCAACCATAGCATGATTTTTGAGCCGCTCCGCCAAATCGCCCGACTTTCTTTTGTGCCATGGTTCAGCCGCTTCGAAAACGGTCGATTTCCGCCCCGATTTCCGAACCGCGCTCAATCGGCTTGCGTATGTAGCCGCAATATCGGACAAACACATTCCCAAAACCTTTCCCGATTCTGTTCAGACCAATGCCGAATATCCTGATCGCTGACGATCAATCCGACGTCATTGAAGCCCTCCGTCTGCTGTTGAAGATGGAAGGCCACAAAGTCGAGGCCGCCGCCTCGCCCGGCGCGGCGCTCGACGCGCTCCAGCGCGGAGAATTCGATCTCGCGCTGATTGACCTCAACTACACCCGCGACACGACCTCCGGCGCGGAAGGTCTCGACCTGCTCGCGAAAATCCAGAAATCCGACCCGACGCTGCCCGTCGTCGTG
>JAAFHI010000437.1 GCA_013298335.1 Actinomycetota bacterium | reverse complement strand
ATGTACTTTGCGTGCGCCGCCTCGGTTTCCTCGCGGTTGACCCGGTTGTAGCGGTCGATTTCGCCGCCTTCGTTGTCGCGCCCGGCTTTATGGGCGAACGGGGTCACGCACCAGTCGGGAATCGAGACGACGATGACGTGCGACGGGGCGCCGCCCGCGAAGCCGACGGCCCGTTTGAGCAGGGCGCGGAACTCGCCGCGATACTGCTCGGCGTCGCGCTTGCGATACTGGTTGTTGACGCCGATGAGCAGGGTCACGAGGTCGTAGGGCCCGGTCGGCCCGGCGGCGGTGATGGCATGGTCGAGTTCGTCGGTCGTCCAGCCGGTGCGGGCGATGATCCGCGGCGTACCGAGGTCGAGGCCGTCTTTTTTGAGACGGGCGACGAGCTGGACCGGGAAGCGGTCGGTTTCGGCGACGCTTTCTCCGATGGTGTAGGAGTCGCCGAGCGCGAGATAGCGGGTTTTCGGCATGGATTGATCCGTCGGGGCTGGTTTTTGCGGGGTGGCGCCGGTGCAGCCGGTCGCGCCGAGCCACAGGCTGACGGCAAGAGCGGCGAGGGCTGTAAACCGGTTCAGGCGCCGGAGGACGGGGAAGCGGGAACGTCCGCGAGCCATTGATCGGTCTCCGTGGGAGAGGCTGGTGTCGGCGCGAAGCGTTCGCAGATTTCGCCGACCCCGGCGTAAAACGCGAGGCGCAGCCAGTTGCGGGCGAAAAACGCGACCTGCTGGAGCGCGAAGCCGACCGCGATGGTCGGCCACGAGGTCTGGGGCAGGGCGATGGCCGCGTAGGTGAGCGATCCGACAATGAGGGCCCACGCGCCATAGGTCAGAAGGTACGGGCCGAGCGTCCGCCCCGGATTCCGGGCGATGAACGCGAGGGATATCCCAAGCTGGCGGAATGGGTTGCGGGTGCCGTGGGCGATCAGGCCGACTTTCACGAAGTCGAAAACCCACCCGACCGCGCCGAATCCGACGAGAAAGAAGGCCAGCGTCGCCCAGTCGATCCAGCCGAGCGACGATTCGGTCACGGCGCGGGCGCTCTGCCGCTCGCCGAGCGCCATGAAGACGACCGTCACGATGAAGATGGCCAGATAGCCGAATCCCGAGAGGATCGCTGCGCCGAGCAGGGGCAGGAAATGTTCGCGGCAGTCGGCGATGAAGCCTTTGGTCCTTTTCGTGAAGAGTCCCGCCGCGCCGCCGGTCAGATAGATATTGATGATGAGGTAGGTCGCGCCGACGAGGAGAAAGACCGCCAGAAACCGGAGCGGGAAGTTGCCGGAACCGCCCGTCCGGAAGGCGGCGGTGAACCAGTCGAAATCGAGACCGGGCAGACGCAGCCGGTCGGCGACGAGCGAGCGGCCGTCCACCTGGCGCATGAAAAGATAGACCGGCGCGGCGGCGAGAAGGGCGAATCCGAGGTTGACGAGGGTCAGCAGACCGACCCATTTCGGGTGCGCGGCGGCACGGCGCAGGCTGTTGAGGAAGACGGCGAACATGGCGTGGGTCGGAGACTGAAAGGGATGAAACGCGGCCCGATGATACGCCGTCTCCGGATTGCGTCAACGGCCAAAGTGCCGACTGCCCTCGCCGATTTTCATGGACGCGCATTTTTCTTGCACTTTTCGCTAAAGCGCGTAAACTAACCGACTTGATTTTTGGAGGTGGGCACGAGTGGCCCACCTTCACTGTATATGACCTTTTTTCTGGTGTTCCTCCGTGAACCAAAAGGTTTTCGACCTCATCGAAAGCATCGCGACGACCGAAGGTTTCGAGTTCATCGCATGTGAAGTGTCCGGCAACGCCAAACAACGCATTCTGCGTGTGGTCGTGGACCGCCCGGACGGACTGACCGTTGAAAACTGCGCCATCCTGAGCCGCCGGATCGGCGCCCGACTCGATGAAGAGAACGCGGTCGTGGCGGCGTACACGCTTGAAGTTTCATCGCCGGGCGTCGAGCGCGGGCTGTATCGTCGCCGGGATTACGAACGGTTCGCCGGCCAGCGGGCGAAGCTGAAGACCACGCACCCGTTCGACGGCCAGCGCAATTTTCGCGGAACGCTGGGTGGCGTCCGCGACGCGGAAGACCCGCTCGTTCTGCTCGTCATCCCCGCCAAGGGCGGCGGCGAGGTGACGGTCGAACTTCCGCTTTCGGCCATCGAGAAAGCCAACCTCGAAGTGACCCTCGAAGAATTGTTTCAAGTCGCCCACGCGAAAGAGCAGCACCCAGAGAAAGGAACGCCGAGCTGAAACCCGACCGGCCTGAAGCGCCGCCGGTTTCCGCCCCGCACCCGAAGTTATGTCGTTGTTGTCGGAAATGATCGAAACCCTTAGCCGGGACAAGAACATCGACCGTCGCATCATTATCGAGGCGACGCAGGACGCGGTGACCGCCGCGGCCCGCAAGCATTTCAAGTCGCGCGAGAACCTGACCGCGATCTACAACGAGGAGTCCGGTCAGCTCGAACTCTACGCCATCAAGCAGGTGACCGACGAAATCACCTCGCCCGAGACCGAAGTCTCGCTCGACGAGGCGCTCCAGGCGGACGAAACCGCCGAAGTCGGCGACATCCTCTACCAGCCGCGTCAGGAAGGGCTGGAGGAAATGGGGCGGATCGCGGCGCAGACGGCGAAGCAGATTATTTTCCAGAAGGTCCGCGAGGCGGAACGCGACAACGTCTACAACGAGTACATCGTGCGGGTCGGCGAAATCCTCAACGGCATCGTCAAGCGGTTCGAGCGCGGTGCGATCATCGTCGATCTCGGCAAGGTGGAAGCAATTCTGCCGCGCTCCGAGCAGTCGCCCGCCGAATCGTTTTCGCAGGGCGACCGCCTGCGGGTGGTCATCAACGACGTGACCCGCGAGGCGAAGGGCCCGCAGGTTCAGGTTTCCCGCAGCAGCCCCGAATTGCTGCGCCGGCTCTTCGAGACCGAAGTGCCCGAAATTTACGACGGAACGGTCGTTATCCGCGCGGCGGTCCGCGAGCCGGGCGACCGCGCCAAGGTGGCGGTGGCGTCCAACGATCCGGACGTCGATCCGGTGGGCGCCTGCGTCGGGATGAAGGGATCGCGCGTACAGGCGGTCATCCGCGAACTGCGCGGCGAAAAGATCGACATCATCCCCTACTCGGAAGACCCGGTGGTCTTCGCGGCCAACGCCCTGTCGCCGGCCAAGGTCAGCAAGGTCCAGATCATCGACTTCCATCGTCAGCAACTGGAAGTTATTGTTGAAGATACGCAGCTCAGCCTCGCCATCGGCAAGCGCGGCCAGAACGTCCGGCTCGCGGCCAAGCTGGTCGGCTGGAACATTGACATCCGCAGCGAAGGCGACATGAAGCGCGAAGTCGCCAACCAGATGCGCGCGCTGCTTTCGGACCCGAACGTCGCGCTGACCGACGTGGATACCATCAACCCGGCGTATTCCAAGAAGTTGTTCGACGCCGGCATCACCACGCTCGACCAGCTTGCCAACAGTGATGTCAACGATGTCGCCGGTGTGCTGGACGTGAGCTTCGACGCCGCTGTCGCGCTCATCGAGCAGGCCGGTCTTCTGATTCAGGCCAATGCTCCGGCGGAAGAAACCGCCGAAGCGACCGAGGCCCCCATCGAGTCAACCGCCCCGGAAACGGAAGCGGCGACGGTGGACACCGAAGCGACCCCGGCAGACGTCGCTTCCGAACCGAACCCTGACGCCACCGAGTCATCCGCCGATGCGGATCATCCGGAGACGCAGGCCGAAACGCAGCCCGCGGACGGGGACGTTGCCGAAGAACCGGCCGTTCAAGACGAAAGCGGCAACTGATCCGGCGTCGGGTCGAACGGCGCGACGCAATCCGTCCCGCCGTGGAGTGCGATTGTTAAGGGAGCGTGCATGTCAAAGGTCAGAGTTTACGATCTTGCCAAAGAGCTCAAGGTTGACAGTAAGAAGGTGATGGACGATCTGCGCCGGCTCGGCGTCGATGTTCGCGTCGCTTCCAACACGGTTGAAGACGATATCGCCGCCCGGGTGCGCCAGCAGTACTTCCCGAACCGGAAATCCCCGGTCGCGCAGTCGCCGGCGCCCAAGCTCATGAAGTCGCCGCCGGGCGCGCCCGCGCCCGAACCGCCGCCCGCGCCGCGACCCTCGGTCGGGGCGAAGCTGTTCAAGGTGGCGAAGCCGCATCCGTCGGAAGAAACGCCGGGCGCGCCGCCCGCCGAACCCGCGTCCTATCCGCCGCCGTCGTCTCCGGGCACCGGCGCGACGACCGTGACGCAGTTCACCATTCCGCCGCCCGCGCCGCCCGTGGTCCAGCCGCCGCCCGCCGCGCCGCCGACCCAGCGGATCGTCTCGTTCGCGCCCGCGCCGCCGGCCCCGCCGGTTCGCCCGGCCCAGGAGACACCCGCGCCGCCGGCCC
>JAAFHI010000548.1 GCA_013298335.1 Actinomycetota bacterium | reverse complement strand
TTCATCGCTTCGGGCCTCGGCGGCGGCCCCCCGACAAACTCGGACGAGGCGAACGGAAGCGCCGGCTGGCCTTCGAGCGATAAAAGATTGATGTTTTTGCGGATACGGGAGCGGAGAAAGGGATTTTTCGCTTTTGAAAGCTCGTTTTCAAGAAACCGGATGGCCAGACCGCGTCCGTCGCGGGCGGCAATCAGCTTGCCCTCGACCTCGATGGCGGCTCCAAACGGCGAGATGAGTTCGGGTTTTTCCTCGGGGATTTCGCGGCGGACTTCCGCGACGTATTTGGCGGCCAGTTCCGGCTGCCGCAACATTTCCGCGCCCCGCGCGAGCCAGGCGACGGCATCGAGATATTCGGCATCGACGCCGTTTTTCAGTTTGTAGTCCTCGACGGCGGCGGCACCGCTCGCGAGGTCCCCGGCGGAGAGTTTCGACCGGACCCCGCGGACGAGGTCCCCCGCTTTCACGGGCAACAGAAAGAGCGTCAGAGCCAGCAGCAGGCTCAACGAAACGGTTCGTTTCATCGGATTCGTTTCCTTTTGAATCGGGAGCGATTTTGAATGCGTACCCTTTTCAAAACGTCGTCGAAACCGAACCGGTTACACACCACATATATATTAAGGATCGCGCGCGTACGATGAATGAATCTTCAAAGTTCCGCGAATCGGACCTGCCCTTTTCCGTTATTTCCCGTACCTGAAATCCAGGTCTCCGCGCTGAAACGACAGCCCTTCCTGACGGGCGGGCTACGGGAAATCGGTCCGGTTTTGAACCTGAAACCAGATACCCGACACCCGACACCTTTTCCGGAGCCCTTCCTGACGGGTGGGCTGCGGAAATTCGGTCCGGTTTTGAACCTGAAACCCGATACCCGACACCCGACACCTTTTCCGGAGCCCTTCCTGACGGGCGGGCTACGGAAAATCGGTCCGGGTTTGAACCTAAAACCCGACACCCGACACCTACTGTTTTTGCAGTTCCGGACAGTTGCAGCTTTCCTGCGTCACGATGACGTCGAAGCGCTTCTGCTGATCGGGATTGAGCAGCGCGCGCATGCGGGTACGGGCGCGGTCGCGCAGTACGTTGTAGCGCGGGCGGACTTCCGAGCAGACGGTTTTGTACTCATTGCGCGTCTCGTCGAGAATCCCCCGCACGGCGGTGGTCTGTTCCGGGTTCAGCGCCAGTTCGTGCCTGAGCGTCTCGAAATACTCGCCATTTTCCTTGAGACTGAGGGGTGGCGCGGCGGCGGCGCGGCGTCCGCGATACAGACCGTCGAGGGAAATCCCGGTCACGGTCCCCAGTACGAACACCCCGACCAGCATCGCCAGTCCCTTGAACTTCAAATTTCCCGAATTCGTCATTGGCGGGGCTCCTTCGGCGTGGTCGTCATCATGGTAGCCAGTACATCGCCGGTCGTCAGAATGCATTCCGGCCTGTTGGAAAGGGCGCAGGCGCTGACCGGTGCGGTCACGACCAGCACCGGCGGCGGTTGAACTTCCTGCGCAACATCAATTTTTTCCGGCGATTCGGAACCCGACCACCAGAAAGTCCCGACCGCCGCGAGGGTCACGAACGCCAGCGCGGGCATGGCAAAGCGGGGCGCGGCGAAGATCGCGTCCCAGAACCCCGGCGCGGCTTCCCGCGCGCGGCGTTCGGCGGCGATGCGCGTCCGCAGGGCGGCAAAACTGGCCGCCGCGTCGGGAAGTTCCCCGACCGCGTCATCCGCACCGAGCGCCGCAAGCAGTTCGGCCCCGACCCGGTCCAGCCGCTCATCCGCAACTGCGCGTTTTTTCTTTTTCCAGAACATCAGAACCTCCGGTGAGTAGTTAGTGGTCAGCAGTCAGTAGTCAGCAAGAAGAGGGAACATTTGAAATTCTGACTACTGGCTGCTGGCCACTGACCACTGGCTACTGGCTACTGGCCACTGGCTGTTGCCCCGTCCATTCGGCCAGCACGGTCCGCAGTCGATGCCGGGCGCGGTGGGCCCGGACTTTCACTTTCGACACCGACCAGTTGTTCAAATCGGCGATTTCGGCGACCGACCAGCCTTCCACGTCGAGCAGAACCAGCACGATGCGGTCCTCGGGATCAAGCCGGTCCATCAGTTTCCGGACCAGATCGCGGGCAATGGCGGTTGATTCGGGGGATTCCCGCTCGCTTCCGCTGAGTCCTTCCCGGACCCACGCCCGTTCTTCCTCGTTCACGTCATCGAACTTCGTTTCCGGACGCCTTCCCGCATACCTCAAGTGATCGCGGCAGGCGTTGACGGCGATGCGCGACAGCCAGCCCGTGAACGGTACGCCGTCGTGCGGGACGTAGGCGTTCAGCGCGAAATAGAGTTTGGTGAAAATGTCCTGCACCACGTCCTCGACCTGTTCGGGGCCGTTGAAAAAGCGGTTGACGAGCCGGGCCATCCGCGGACGGTGTCGTTCGAAGAGGTGTTCAAAGGCACGCTCGTCCCCGGCGGAAAAGCGGGCCACCAGCGTCTCGTCCGACGTCGCATCGCACGTCGCCTGGTTTTCGCGCAGGAAACCGCGCACGCCGCCTCCTTCAGGATTTTTTCGAAACCGATTTCACGCCATCAAAAAGGAAGAACGCCCGGAAAGGGCGTTCGGTTACGGGCCGGGACTGAAAAATCGGTGTCACCGTTCAGCCGCCATTCGCCCTGCCCTCAAGGACAGGGCTGTTCAAAAAAAGCCTCGTGAACGAGGCTCAAACCGGTTTTTTGATTCCTGAGCCCCGTTCAGGGGGCTTGTTGAGGGAAATAGCCCTGTCCTTGAGGGCAGGGCGGCTACCGGCGGCACAGTTCCAAATCGGTTTCAGCCGAGCGTCGAGGGATCAATCCCGAGTTCCCGCAGTTTCTCTTTCAAACGTTCGGTGTTTTTGCGCTCCGCTTCGAGTTCAAGTTGGGCGGCTTCGGCGCGTTGCCGCTCGAACTCGGCCCGTTCGTACAGTGAATAGGTTTCAAACGGCGTTCCGTCGGGCTTGCGGATAACGAGATCGGAGCCGTTCAATTCAAAGGTCACATCCAGCAGCGGGCTTCGAAACCCGGAGACCTCGTCAACCGGATTGAGAAAATCGCCGCCCCGCCGCCAAATCCCAAGTTCATTGGTTTCGGGATCGTATTCGTAATACTCCTCGACGCCATGTTTCCGGTAGAAAGACTGTTTGCGGAGCATCTCGGCGTGCGTATTGGAGTGCGACAGGATTTCGAAAACGACCTTTGGGGCTACGTTTTCTTCTTCCCACTGCTTGTAACTGCGGCGAATTCCCTTTGGGCGTCCCAGAACGACCATCACATCCGGCGCGGCCTTGATCGTCGGGTCGCCCTCGACCGGATACCAGAGCAGGTCGGCGGCGATGTAGTCGTTCGGGAATACAGTTTCCAGGTTTTCCTTGATCGTCACGATCCAGCGGTACTGAAGGTCGTTGTCGGCCATCGGCTGCCCATCGCTTTCCGGATAGTGAATGAACCGGTTCAAGGTTTCCTTCGGGGTCACCATCGGTTCGGCCCTCGCTTCAAGTGGATTTCGCGAACAGTCTGCCTGATTCACCGACCGCTTCCAAGTCCCCGGGACTCACGCATGTGAGCGGCGGCCACCGAACACATACATCAGACCAATCAGCCCCGGCGTCAACGTATTGAAGATGAACAGGAGCAGGGTCGCGTTGATGGCGGTCGTATCCGCCACCCCATAGCGATGAAGCAACAGCACCGCCGCCCCTTCGCGGACGCCGATGCCGCCCGGCGTGACCGGCA
>JAAFHI010000431.1 GCA_013298335.1 Actinomycetota bacterium | reverse complement strand
CGTCACCCGGAGACAGTTCTTTTCGAGCAGAAACAGCACGCCCTGACTCGCATCGAGCAGCATGACCGCCCGCTGGACGATTTCCTGGGCAAGTTCCTTGACGCCGCGAAGCAGGCTGATGGCCAGACCGACGTCATACAAAGACTGCATTTCCAGTACTTTACGGTTCAGCTTGAAGTTCGCGTCGCGAATTTCGTCGATGATCTGGAAGTTGTAGAGCGCGAGCGAGGCGTGCTGGGCCATCGTCGAGAGCAGTTGCAGGTCGTCACCCGTGTAGGACTGCTTGGCAAATTTTCCGCTCAGGCTCAATACGCCGACGAGTTGCCGCCCGATGATCATGGGCGTCCAGACGTGGGCGTGGAGGGCGGTCAGGATTTTTGCATGCTCCGCCACGTAGGGCGCGAGTTTGGCGTCGGGTTCGTTGAGGCGGATCGGGTCGCTGCATTCCCGGAGGGCTTTCGCGACCTCCTTCGGCAGCGGGACGCACAGGTCCTCGGGCGAATCCACCCCGCGTGAAACGGTGACCCGCAACAGACCGGCGTCGGCGTCGTAGAGCAGAATCGCCCCTTTCGACACCGCGAGCGTTCCGAGAATCAGGTGGAGCAGTTCACGGGCCGTGGTTTCGGAGTTGCCGCCCCCGGTCGTCGCCTCGCCGATATCGGCGAGCGCGGTCAGGCTGTACAGCAAGCGTTCGACTTGTTCTTCCGCGGTCTGGGAAGACATGGTGCGGACTTCCTTTTTCTTATGCCGGTTGGCGTCGGGGGCATCGCCGGGGATGTCCGTTCCCTGAAGAAAACAGGTTCAAGACATCCACCGCGAGGCGGTTCCCGGCTGGCGTCACTTGGCGGCGAGCGCGTCTTCTTCCGTCTCGAAAACGGTCGCGTATTGGGTCAAGCCCATGATTTTAAAGGTTTTGGCAATAATCGGCGCGAGCCGGCAGAACGACAGCGTCCCGCCGATTTCCTGCACCTTCTCGATGACCTCGATCAGGATCGAGACGCCGATGCTGTTGACGAGCTGCGTCTTTTCCAGATTCAGCACGAAATGCTTCACGTCCTGGGACACGAAGGTATTGAATTCCTCGACGATCTTGTCGCCGGCGAGGTTGTTGATGTAGCCCTCGGTCGAAATCACCGCGAATTGGCCATCGCGGCGGCTGTGTACTCGAAATGCGTCACTCATGAGTCTTCGGTATCGATTTTCAGGGTTTGGGTTTCAAGGTTGGATGGGAACGGGGAGGCGGCTGTGCCGCGACTGACCGAACGAACCCGGCGCGGCAGGTGGCGGGCGAACCCGGAAACGCCCTTGCCTGCACGTCAGCGCCGATTTCCTAATGCCGACGTTTCTTCATCACGACTTTCGTGCCGTTGGGACTCGTGAAGTATTTCACGTCGTCCATCAGGGCCTCCATCAGGGCGCGCCCGTACCCGCGCTTCTGGAAAAGTTGAATGCTGTTTTTCTGGCTCGCGTCGAACCCGGTGCCGTAATCCTGAATGGTGACCTCCAGTTCCTCGTCCTGCATGTCGAACTGGATGTAAACCGTCTTGTCGCTGCTCTTGCTGTGTTCGAAGGCGTTGATGATGCCCTCGATCAGGGCCATCTTGATTTCGTCGATCGAGTCGGTCGCAAACTGCATGAAGCGTGCAACCTCCTCCGCCGTTTTGGTGGCGGCCAGTTCCATATCGGGCAGCATCGGGATTTGAAGGCAGACCTTCTTCGGAATTGTCATAGCGACTCCGCACCCTGAACGGAAGAGCGAGAACCGAGTATGGCGGAATGCCCCGCGACCGGGCAACCGCTCCGGCGGTGTTTCCGACTGCGTCCTCGTGTCATCATCCGTTCACCTTTCACCATTTCGGATTACCTTACGGGTTCGAACGCCTTGAAGTCGTAGGTCACGCCGAACGTGATGCCGCTTCGCGGGCTGAACTTCGTCAGTCCGGCAACGCCCGCCAAATCCCACTGAAATCCGGCGGCCCGCAGACGGGCCCCGAAACGCGCCTGCGCCTGGCTTTCCAGCCCCGGCACGGACGTCCGCGGGTTGTACCGCCCGCTGATTTCACCGAGTACGTCGAATCGCTTGTTGATTTCGTAGATTCCGGCAATGCCATAGACCAATACGTCCTGTTGCGCGCCAGGTTCGACGGTACTCGTCAAAATTCCTAAGCCGATGTTCCCGAACGTGTTCAACCGTCCTTTCATGAACTTTTTGCCGACCAGGACCGTGCCGGTCACGTTGGTCGTATTGAGTCCGATGCCACGCGACTGATCCGAGTTGGGTAACTGAACGCTCAGCTTGAACCCGAGACTCGGCGTGCGTTTGCCTTCGTTGCGGAACTTGATCTTGGTGGAGAGGGTAAAATCTCCAGAGTCGGAGGTCGAGGCCGCGCCCGCCGGAACGGACAGCGGAATCGCGCTCGGCCCGCGCTGCGAGATGCTCAGAAAATTGCGGAGACTTCCCTCGATGGAGAAGCTGACATTCGAATTGAGACCGAAATTGAGGCCGAGCACCACCGGGCGGGTGAGGTCGCCGCGCAGGCCGGAAAGTCCGAAACGCTGATCCTGGAAGAAATCCGCGCCGGCCTGAAGCCGGATGTGGCCGGTTTCCACGATGTCCACGTCTTCCGTCAGCAACGGACGCTGCTGCGCCGACGCCGCGCCGACCGCCGCCCATCCGATGAAAACCGCCAGCCAGCAGAGGCGGCGAACCGAGCCAAAGGTGAAGGCCATACGTATCTCGCTTGTTCCGTGATGTTCCGATGCCGATTCGGTCATTCGGTGCCGATGACCCGCGCGGAACGAAATCCCAAATCCTTCTGAAGTTCCTCGACCACCTGATTCGCCGTCGGCAGATTGTAAAGGCCGACCTTGACGACGTAGAGCGTGTTTCCCGATTCAGCCGTCGGTCGCGTGATGTAGGCGCTCGTGAAACCGCGCCGGTTCAAATCCCGGACAATCTGATTGGCCTCGCTGGCCGTCGCGACCGAGGTCACCCAGACGGCATACTGCGCACCCGCCACCATCAGCGGCTTGTCGGCCACCGGAAGCGCGTCGGCGGTCTCGACCGGGGCGGGCGGCGGCGGTGCCATTTTCGCGGTCCGGGTGGGTCCCTTCCCGAGCAGCAGTCCAAGCGTGAAAAAGACCGTACAGGAGACGAGCCACACCCCATACCCGCCGACCACCAAAAGACGACGGTTCGGCGTTTCGGCTTTGACACTGGACTGACTGGTCATGACGCAACCGCGAACCTGAAAGACGACCGAAAGTTCCCTCTGGACGAATTCCCGGCTGGATTCCTTTTCCGCTTCCGGGCCTGATTGGCCGTGCCAAGCTGAATTCGGCGAATTCCCCGGATGTTCGATCTGGAAAAGTCGCCTGAACTATAGGCGCGCCGACCGAATCGTTCAACCGCTTCCACGGCCCTCACTCAAAAGGGTTGCGCGTTCGGTTGCGGGTGGGGAACGCCTATGGTACGTTCGCGGCTCTCTGTAACAAACAAAAAAAACATTCACCACTTCGTCTCTCCAGTGATTCGGCTATGGAAAACAAGACACAGCAAGCGCAATCCCAGAATCTCCAGGATACGTTTTTGAATCACGCCCGCCGTGACCGCGCCACCGTGGCGATCTACCTGATGAGCGGGGTCAAACTCACCGGCCGCATTCGCGGTTTCGACAAGTACTCCGTCATTCTGGAATCCGGCAATCAGGAACAGATGATCTTCAAGCACGCGATTTCGACCGTGTCGCTCATCCGCAGTTCGGGCTACCGTCCGCAAGATTCCTCCCACAGTCCGGAATCGCGCGGCGGCGAACACCGGAGCGAAGCCCCGGCACCAGCCGCGCCGCCCGCCCACTCGGAATCCGGAGATTCCGGCGGCGGACAATCCTGACATCGTCTCATGTCACGGGGATTCTTCATCACGTTCGAAGGCGTTGACGGCTGTGGGAAATCAACCCAGGCCGTCAAACTGTTTGAGCGCCTGCGCGCCGCCGATCGCGACGTGATTCTGACGCGCGAACCCGGCGGGACGAGCGTCGGCGTTGAAATTCGCCGTCTGCTGCTGGATGCCCGCGCCCAGGAACCACTTGCCGACCGCGCCGAAGCCCTGCTTTTCGCCGCCGACCGCGCGCAGCATGTCGCCGCTCTCATCCGTCCGACCCTGGAACGCGGAGGCATCGTCCTCTGTGACCGGTTCGCCGATTCGACCCGCGCCTACCAGGGATTCGGACGCCAGGCCGACCCGAAGACCATCGAATCGCTCATTTCACTCGCCACCGGCGGATTGAATCCCGACCTCACCCTCCTGTTCGACCTGCCCGTTTCCGAAGCTCAGAAACGACTGGCCCGACGCTGCAACGACGTTGCGGACGAATCGCCATCCCGGCTCGATGCCGAGAGCGAAGCCTTCCACGAACGCGTCCGGAACGGATTTCT
>JAAFHI010000864.1 GCA_013298335.1 Actinomycetota bacterium | reverse complement strand
GGTTGGGACACCGCTTTCCTGCAACGAGTTCTAACGGTTTAGATGCGTTTGCCCTGGGAAGAAAGTCCTTGACACTTGAGTAGTCGAAAAAGTCCACTCGACTCCCCAGACTCCCCAGACTCCCCAGACTCCCCAGACTCTCAAGACTCCCAAGACTTTCTTTCATGCTCACTCCCGCCACCCCGCTGCTCGATCTTCATCAGTTCGTCCCGCGCGTTGGGCCGAAGACGGCCCAGAAACTCGCCGCCGAACTGGCCGAGGCGGTCGGGCTGATCTCGGCGGAAGCCGCCACGGTCGAGGATCTCCTTTACTATCTTCCATTTCGCTATGAAGACCGCTCGCATCTCCCGGTCGTCAACGATCTGGCGGACGGCCTGAAGGCGGCGGTCGAAGTTGAAATCCGGTCGCCCGCGAACTACCCGATCCGGTCGAAAACCGGGCGTCCGCTGTCGATTTTCGAGTTCATGGGACGCGACGAAACGGGGCAGGTCCGGGCCTACTGGTGGAATCAGCCCTACCTTTTGAACGTGATGAAGGCCGGGCAGCGCGTGGTTCTCTTCGGCGAGTGGAAGTTTTCGAACAAGAACCAGTGCCACCAGATTGAAAATCCCGAGTATGAAGTGCTCGCCGACACCGACGAGGCCGACGTCGAGGACGCCCCGACCATCCACACCGGTCGCCGCGTGCCGATTTACCGCAAACTCGGGAGTTTCCGGACGCGCGCCCTCCGCTCACTGATGTTTCGCCTGATTGAACGTCTTTCGGATGTCGAGGAAGACGCGCTGCCGTCCGACCTCGTCGCCCGGTTCGGCGTCCCGTCGAAATTCGACGCCTTCCGGCAGGTCCATTTTCCCGATCTCGACTGCGATTTTTCCGAACTCCTGCGCGGACGCTCGCCCGCCCACGCGCGCCTCGCGCTGGAAGAGTTTTATTTGCTGTCACTTGCGATGCTCGAACGACGCGCCCGCCGGACGGCGGAGGGCAAGGCCCCGATGGTGGTGACCGACCGCATCCGGAATGCCGTCCGGCAGGTGCTGCCGTTCAAACCGACCGGGGCCCAGAAGCGGGTCATCCGGGAAATTGTCGCCGACATGACCGGCCCGCAGCCGATGACGCGGCTTTTGCAGGGCGATGTCGGCGCGGGAAAGACGGTGATTGCGCTTCAGGCGATGATCGTGGCGGTCGAAAATGGCTGGCAGGTGGCGCTCATGGCCCCGACCGAAATTCTCGTCGAGCAGCACGCGCTGAATCTGGCCCGGTGGCTGCGCGAGACGCCCTACCGCGTGGGCAGTCTGACCGGAAGTTTGAAAGCGACCGAGAAACGAGCCGTCCGGGCGGCGATTGCGGCGGGCGAGTTCGACATCGTCGTCGGGACACAGGCGCTGATTCAGGAAAGCACCGAATTTTCGCGGCTCGGCCTCGTGGTCATCGACGAGCAGCACCGTTTCGGGGTGATGCAGCGGGAGACGCTCGTCCGGCAGGGCGTCCGCCCCGACGTACTGGTCATGACGGCGACGCCGATTCCGCGCAGTCTCGCGATGTCGCTCTACGGCGATCTGGAAGTGTCGGTACTGGATGAACTTCCGCCCGGTCGGACGCCCGTCACGACCGCCATGCGCGGCGCGGCGGATCGCCTGAAGGTTTACGAGTTCATCCGGAAGGAATGCGCGGCGGGCCGACAGGTCTACATCGTGTTTCCGCTCGTCGATGAATCCGAGAAATCCGACCTGACCGCCGCCGTCACCGCCGCCGCCGAACTTCAGAAAAACGTCTTTCCCGGCCTGCGGATCGGCCTGCTTCACGGCAAGATGAAGCCCGCCGAAAAGGAGGCCGCGATGGCGAAATTCGCGGCGGGCGAGACGCAAGTCCTTGTTTCAACGACGGTTATCGAGGTCGGCATCGACGTGCCGAACGCCTCGGTGATGGTCATCGAACACCCCGAACGCTTCGGCCTCGCCCAGCTTCACCAGCTTCGGGGTCGCATCGGACGCGGCGCGGCGAAGTCCTACTGCATTCTCATGACGGCCAAAAAGCTCGCCGACGACAGCCGCGCCCGGCTCGACCTCTTCTGCGAAACCGGCGACGGCTTCCTCATCGCCGAAAAGGACCTCGAATGGCGCGGCCCCGGCGAACTGCTCGGCACGCGGCAGTCGGGCGTCCCGCTCTTTCGCGTCGGAAACATCCTGCGCGACCGCGACTGGCTCGAAGTCGCCCGCGAGTTCGCCCGCCGCGCCATGGACGCCGAACGCCACACCCGCGACACCGCCCGCCGCCTCGACCTCGCCCGGCTCGCCTTCCCGTCGGAAAGTCTAGGCGTCTAGGCGGAAGACAAAGTCTTGGGAGTCTTGGGAGTCTTGGGGGTCTTGAGAGTCTTGGGAGTCGGAAGACAAAAAGTCTTGGGGGTCTTGGGCGTCTCGTGAGTCTTGGGAGTCGGGAAGTTCTTTCCTGACAATGGTTAGAGCATTTCTCAAATGAGTGCGTCTTTTCAGGCACGCCGAAGGTGTGCCGGGAACTTAGCCGGTGGTGGAGCGTAGCGAAACCACCGGATGACGGCAGGAAAAAGAAACCGCACGCC
>JAAFHI010000769.1 GCA_013298335.1 Actinomycetota bacterium | reverse complement strand
CCCCGGTTTGAATCCGTCGCCGTCAACGACCGTCCCGGCGAAGTCGTAGCCGAAGCCGAATGGGAAGTTTCTCCCGGTGAAGAACTTGAACTTGCCCTTGCGGACGAGCAGGTCCTTCGGGTTCAGGGCGGCGGCGGTGACCTTGACCCGGACCTGGTTTCTTTTCGGCGCGGGAAGCGGCGGGTGGTCGCGGATTTCGATGACCTCGGCGGATCCGTAACGGGTGTACATCGCGGCTTTCATCGCTTGAAGTGTCTCCTTCGCCGGGCCGGACGGGACGCCGCGCCGGGGGTGTAGATGGTTTCACGTTAGGAAAAGATGAGGGAATTATCATATCCAAGAGGTTCCCGGATGTCCGAAGGTCTTCCAACTTTTTGCCGGAAAGCAGGAATAACCGATGTGGTGGCTGTATCTTCCTTTTATTTTCCAGGGTCTCGTCATGATGGTTGACGAATTCTGGTATCACCACCGGCGCGGACTCGGTCGGTGGGAACGTATCGGTCATCCGGTCGATACCGCGACGGTGCTGGTGTGTGCCGCGATTGTGATTTTTGTCCCGTTTTCGAAAACCGCGCTCGCCGTCTACGCCGTCTGCGGGGTGATTTCGATGATCTGCATCACCAAGGACGAATTCGTTCACGCCCAGCTCTGCCCGCCGGGTGAACACTGGCTCCATTCCGTGCTGTTCATGCTCCACCCGATTCTGCTGACGGCGACAGTGGCCATCTGGGCCGACTATCCGGCGGGCGCGGGCGGCCTCCGGTCGTTTTTCATCGGCAACGTCGTCATTACGACCGCTTTCTGGCTCTATCAGATTTTCTACTGGAACTTTTTATGTCGAAAACCGCTGTCCCGGACGTGAACAACGAGATTTACCACCGCCTCGGCGAGCGGTGGTACACCGCGCAGGACGACCCGGTCGCTCTCCTGCGGGCCGAAGGCGCGTTGCGAAATCCCTGGATGATCGGCGAAATCGAGCAGCATCACGGAAACGGCGTGCCGGTGCTGGACATCGGTTGTGGCGGTGGCTTTCTGACCAACCCGCTCGCCGCCGCCGGATTTCAGGTTTCCGGAATCGACCAGTCGGCGGAAAGCCTCGCGGTGGCGCGGAATTACGATACGACCGGCACCGTGAAGTACGCGGAGGGCAGCGCCTACGACCTGCCCTACCCGGACGCCAGTTTCGACGCCGTCTGCGCGATGGATTTTCTCGAACATGTGGACGAACCCGCGCGGGTCGTCGCCGAGGCGGCGCGGGTCCTGCGCCCCGGCGGGACGTTTTTCGCCTCGACCTTCAACCGCAACTGGCTGAGCTGGTTCATCGTCATCAAGGGGGTCGAATGGTTCGTCAAAAATACGCCGCCGCACATGCACGTCCTGCACCTGTTCATCACCCCGGATGAACTTGCCAAGTCCTGCGCCGACAACGGGTTGCAGGTCGTTCGGCGGCGCGGGATGCGTCCGAAAGTTGACGGCGCGTTTTTCAAAATGCTGCTGACGCGGGAAGTGCCGACGGGACTTTCCTTCGAATTCGTCGAATCGCTGGTGACCGGCTATCTGCTCGTCGCCCGCAAGTTCTGACGGACTAGGCAGGGGAAATCAGGTTGAACTTCCCGGTTCAATCCCGCCTGAATTTTCGAGAAAGGGCATTCACGGCGATTTCATTCAAAAGAACCGGGATCGTGAACGTCAGCATCCAGAAACCGAGCGTTTGCCAAAGGCCGGATGAAAATTCCGTTCCGGTGGGCATCGGAAATCGTTCTTCAAATGGGACCTGGAAAAGAATGAACCGTACGTGATTGGGCCAGTAGAACACGACGCGCCAAACTGCCTCAGCGAATGGGCTTACCGGCCAGTGCTCTTGATCGACATTCACCCGGACCAGCCAGGCATAGGCGAGGCGTCCGATGAGGACCATTCCGAGCGTGCCGCCCGCGCTGAAAGCCAAAATTCCCGCCAGCCTGCGGAATGTCAGCGGTTTTCGTGCGCCGGCCAGCCGTCGGCGAAGCCTCCATCCGTAAAAAAGCGCCGAAATGGCGAGGACTGTGCGGAAGGTCCACCGGACGGGCCGCCGCTCCGAGACGATTTCCCCGGTGGTGTAATTGAAAACGAAACGGTCGCCGTGAAGCGTGTTGATGAGAATCGTATGCGCGATTTCATTGGGGGCGGGAAAATCCATGGGGATCCGTTGATTCCCGTCCAACGCAAACTGAAGTTTCTGTGACGGAGAGGCCGCCCCCCAGACGGCATATCCGGGACAGATCGAATGCGGCAGCAGGGTCGGAAATTCGACGAAATCCCGGGCCGCGTAGCTTTTCAGCACCCTTCCATCGCAAAGAAAAGCAAAGGATTCATTCGCATAACCGGTGTGTGGGCTGGCCCCGCCTCTCCCGAACCGGATGGCGTGCCGACCGTCATTCAGCGGCAAGGCGATATTGGACCAATTAACCGTCCAGAGCGGTTCGGTCGAGCCGTCGTTGCGGTACAGCCCATTCGCCGGATATTTCTCCAAACCCTTCATTTTCACGAGGGTACCGTCCGGTTTACGCCAGTGAATGACGAGAATGAAGCGTTTGTTTTCGGTTTCGACGGTGTATCCGTAGGCCGCTTCACCATAGCTGGCCAAGACCGGTCCGGTGAGAAAAAAGATGCCGATGAAGGCGAAGAGAAGTCGCAGCACGGGGCCTCCGGCTCAAAACGACGCCTTATTGCAGAGTGCGAATTCGATGTGGCGGTATTTTTCGGCGAGTTTGAGCGAATGATGGATGGTTCTGGTTTCCACCACGACTTCGAACCCGGATGCTGGATGAAGTTCCCGGACACCGCCGCGGAAAGGGTTGGGCGGCTGACCGGTTTCCCTGCATATATATTAAGGATCGCGCGCGCGTACGATGAAC
>JAAFHI010000085.1 GCA_013298335.1 Actinomycetota bacterium | reverse complement strand
CCGACACCCGACACCCGACACCCGACACCCGACACCCGACACCCGACACCCGACACCCGACACCCGACACCCGACACCCGACACCTTTTCAGCGGTCTTCCCGCTCCAGCCACTTGGGCAGATCGGGCGGGGTGAACGCATCGAAGCGGTCGAGCAGCGCCTCGACGTAGGTTTCGACCATCAGCCCGGCGCGGTGTTCGGGGCGCATAAACCCTTGTTCCGTAACGTGATCGAGGAACTCGACGAGCGGGGTGTAGTAATCCGCGACGTTGAGCAGGCCGAACGGTTTCCGGTGGTAGCCGAGTTGCCCCCACGTCCAGGTTTCGAAAAGTTCGTCGAAGGTCCCGATGCCGCCCGGCAGCGCGATGAAGCCGTCGGCAAGGTCGGTCATCAGCGCCTTGCGTTCGTGCATTGTCTTCGTGACGTGCATTTCGGTCACGCCCATGTGGGCAATTTCCTTCCGCATCAGCTTTTCCGGGATGACGCCGATGACTTCCGCGCCGTTGATGAGCGCCGCATCGGCCACCACGCCCATCAGGCCGACTGCGCCGCCGCCGTAGACGAGGCCGAGGCCGCGCTTGGCCAGCGCCTCGCCGACGGCGACCGCCGCTTCCGAATATTCCTTCCGAAGTCCGGGATTCGACCCGCAGTACACGCAGATTCGTTTCATAAAGAAGAGTAACTCTTTGAATGTGAAGAACTTGGGCCGTTGAGGGACTACGCGGCGGCGGAGTGTTCCGGCGAATGTTGCCGCGTTCGCTCAAAGGCGAGCGCCGTCAGGATATCGGCTTCGGCAATTCCGGCTTCAATGAGGAGCGCCGTCAGGCCGTCCTCGAAATTGTCGTCCTCGATGACGATTTTCCCCTCGACCAGACGGGCATGAAAAAGGATGGTCTCGACCCGCCGCTTGCTCTCCCAACCCGAGGCAACCAGTAAGAAATTCCCTGATGTTACGTCGCAGACCGCCGCGACGCGAATGGGCAGCAGCGATGGCTGATGGTTGGTTTCCTTTCGCAACACTTCGGTAAGTATGTCGGCGTAATTCACTCGATCCATTGCACGATGACCTCCTGCCGATCGTCAACGACGACGATTTTGATGTTCAACCGTTGTCTCGAAATTACTGGTCGCGCAAGGTTACATCTTTCAGGAAAAAATATCCGCCGGAGAGTTCGAGCGAGACGTTGTCGATGCGGTCGCTGGCGATGGCGACGTTGTTCGGATACCAGAGAAACACCTGCGGCACGTCGGTGACGACCTGTTTCTGGACCAGTCCGTAAAGCCGTTTCTGTTCGGCCCGGTCGAGCGTCGAGGCGGCTTCGGTGAGCCATTTGTCCACGTCGGGATTGCGGTAGCGGGCGCGGTTCGCACCCTCGCTGAAACTCTTGGCCGCGGTCGGAATCCGTGTGGATTCATAGAAATAGCTCAGAAAGTCGGTGCTCTGGTTGGCCCCGACGTTGATGAGGTAGAACATCTGGAAATTGCCGGAAATCGTGTCTTGCAGGAAGGTCTGAAACTCGTACGACCGGAGCGCCAGATTGATGCCGATCAGCTTCATCTGTTCCTGAAGCACCGTTCCGACCTGTCGCGACAACTGGTTCGACGAGGTTTTCAGTTCCAGCTTGATGGCGCGCGGGGCGGGGCCGTCGCCGTCCGGGTCGGGGAAGCCCGCTTCATCGAGCAGGCGCTTCGCCTGGGCCACGTCGTAGTGCGCGGGCGGAAGGTCTTCCGGTCTGGCCCACTGCTCCGGCGGGAGCGGGCCGTTGGCCGGGCGCGCCATCCCGCGCAGGACGGTCCGGATGATTTTGTCGCGGTCGATGCCGACGGAAATCGCCTGCCGGACCTTCAGGTTCTTCAAAACCGGGTCTTCGCAGTTCAGTCCGAGGTAGGCGATGTTGGTTCCTTTTCCCTGTAAAAGCTTCAATCCCTTCGACTTGCCCATCTGTTGCAGCGTCGGGTAGGCGAAATCCGCGTTGAGCGCGAGGTGGACGCCGCCCTGCCGGACTTCGAGTTCGCGCGTCGCGTTGTCGAGGACGAACTTGATTCTGACCTGCTTGAGCTTCGGCGCGCCGAGGTTGTAGGCCGGGTTTGCATCGAGCAGCACGTCGTTGCCCTCGCGGTATTCCCGAACTTTCCACGGACCGGTGCCGACGGGTGATTTTTCGGCGGTCGGGCCGCTGTCCTTCGCGATGATGCCGACCGCGACGAGACTGCCCAGCATCGCGGCGTTCGGCGCGGAGCAGCGGAAAATCACGGTGCGGTCGTCGGGGGTGTCGATGGCCGTGACCTTGGCGAAGTCGCCCTTTTTCGGCGAGTTGAAGGTCTTTTCGCGGAGCGTGTCGAAGGTGTATTTCACGTCTTCCGCCCTGAGCGGTTTGCCGTTGTGGAAGACGAAACCGGGCCGGATTTTGAAGGTGAAGACCTTCGCGTCGGGTGTGACCTCGAATTCGGCGACTTCCGGGACGGTTTCCAGCTTGTCGTTCTTGTTCACCAGCGTGTTGAAGATCATCTGGTGCAGCCGCTGCGAGACAGCATCGTTGCCGATGCGCGGGTCAAGGCTTTTCGGGGCCTTTTCGACGGCCATCACGAGCAGGCCCGGCGGCAGTTGAAGGTCACGGCGGCAGGCGCTCCCGAGCGGGAGCAATCCGGAGAGAAGCAGAAGGACGGCGAGGGTGGTTCGGGAAGCCATGCGAGGTGAACCCCGGCGAAGAAAGAAATCAATTCATCACAAAGACACAAAGTCACGAAGGCACAAAGAGTTGAAATACTTTCGGTTCTTTGTGCCTTCGTGACTTTGTGTCTTCGTGTTCAAAATCTCAGCGCGCGTTCTCGATGGCGGTGGCGACAGTCCGGTTGAGCGCCGCGAGGCGGTCGGCGGCGCGCCGGAAGGCATCCGCGTCAAAGGTCGGTGCGGCGACGGCCATCGCCTTGATTTTGGCGATGCGGTTAATCGAGGTCTCGATCCGGTTCTGGGAAATGCGACCGCTCGTGACTGCTGCAACCAGCGCCTGCTGGGCTTCGACGACGAGTTCCGGCTTGCTGCACACGAGCAGCATGTCGTTCCCGGCTTCGACCGCCTGGACGGCGGCTTCCGCAAACGGACGGGTCGCCCCGATGGCGCCCATTTCGAGGTCGTCGCAGATGGCGATGCCGTTGTATTCCATCTTCTTGCGCAGCAGATCGGTGACGATGTTCGAGGAGAGCGAGGCGGGGGTGCCGCCGTGTCCGTCGAAGGCCGGGTAGCTGGCGTGCGAGATCATGACCGACGGGACGCGGGTGTAGAGCGTGTTGAACAGATCGGCGTAAACTCGCAAGTCCTCGTCCGTCAACTGTTTCTCGGAACGGTTCACGGTCGGAAGCTGCTCGTGGGAATCCACCGTGGTGTCGCCGAGGCCGGGGAAGTGCTTGCCGCAGCCGAGGATGCCGTGGTTCTGCAAGCCTTCGAGGTAGGTCCCGGCAAACCGGATGACCTTGAGCGGCCCTGAACCCCAGCAGCGGTCGGCGAGCCCGTTGTTCTGGTCTTCGTTGATGCCGAGATCGAGCACCGGCGCGAAATTCATGTTCAGTCCGAGCAGGCGGAGCAGATCGGCCGTGGCCACGCCCAGTTCGAAGGCGAGTTTGGCTTCCTCGGAATCGCTGATGGACTTCGCTGACGGCATCGGTTCGACGATCTTCTTCAGGCGGTCAACCTTGCCGCCTTCCTGGTCGATGCTGATGAGCGGCGTGACGCGGCTGAACCGGCGGATGTCGGCGGTCAGTTCGGCAACCTGTTGCGGCGATTCGAGGTTGCGGGCGAACAGGATGACGCCGCCCGGCTGGACCGATTTCAGGAGGTGCTGCGTCGCGGTGTCGATGGTCGGACCGGGAATGCCGATGAAAAGCAGTTGACCGATTTTGTGTTCGAGAGAAAATCCGGACATGTTTTTTAGAAAAAGTAGGGAATTGTGGGTTGAGACGTCTTGATGTGAATGGGCATCGGGGGTGGCGTGTCAGCCGGCCAGCGCGCGGAGCGACTCCGTAAAGGGCGCGCGCGCCACGCCGCGTTCGGTGATGATGGCGGTGACAAGGTCGTTCGGGGTCACGTCGAAGGCCGGATTCGCGACGGCGACGCCTTCCGGCGCGACGCGTTGTCCTTTGATATGAGTGACTTCCAGCGGAGTGCGGTCCTCGATCGGGATTTCGTCGCCGGACGCGAGCGTCAGGTCGAGCGTCGAAATCGGCGCGGCGACGTAAAACGGAATGCCGTGCCGTTTGGCGAGGACGGCAACCATGTAGGTCCCGATTTTGTTCGCCGTGTCGCCGTTGGCGGCGATCCGGTCGGCCCCGACCACGATGCACTGAATCCGTCCGAGTTTCATGAAGTGACCGGCCATGTTGTCGGTGATGAGCGTGGTCGGAATCTCGTCCTTCATGAGTTCCCACGCCGTCAGCCGCGCGCCTTGCAGGAACGGTCGCGTTTCGTCGGCGAAAACCTGGATGGTTTTGCCCTGCTCGATGGCGCCGCGGATGACGCCGAGGGCCGTGCCGTAGCCGGCCGTCGCGAGCGCGCCCGCGTTGCAGTGGGTGAGCACGGTTGCGCCGTCGGGAATCAGGTCCGCGCCGTGGCGTCCGATGGACCGGCAGGTGTCGATGTCCTCGGCGTGGATGGCCTGGGCTTCGGCGATCATCGTCTCGCGGAGGGCGGGGGCGTCCGCGCCGGTGGCTTTGGCGGCGGCGAACACGCGCTTCATCCGGTCGATGGCCCAGAAGAGGTTGACCGCAGTCGGGCGGGTCGCGGCCATCAGGTCGCAGATGTTGAGAAATTCGTCTTCGAGGGCGACTACGGACGGCGCGAGACTGGTCTTGAGGCCGAGCGCGATGCCGAGCGCGGCGGTGACGCCGATGGCGGGCGCGCCCCGGACGACCATTTCGCGAATGGCTTCGGCGACGCCTTCATAGGTTGAATACACCGGGTAAAGCTCTTCGGTCGGAAGCGCTCGCTGATCGATCATGCGGACGCCTTCGGCGGTCCATTCGACGGTAATCATTGGTCAGTTGCTTTCACGCGAAAATCGACCGCGCGGAATCCGCGCAATCCTGAAAAAAAACATATTAGAGAAGAGGGAACGCGCTTTGCAAATCGGGACGGTTTTCACGCCGTCCCCGCCGGGCGTTACGCCGCCGAACGCCGAATCTCGTCGATGGCCCTGAGCTGGCGCAAAAGGGCGGGGAGGCGGTCGAGCGGGAGGGCATTCGGACCGTCGCTGAGGGCGTTGGCAGGGTCGTCATGAACTTCCATGAAGATGCCGTCCACGCCGCAGCCGACTCCCGCGCGGGCCATCGGTTCGATGAACTGCGAGTCGCCCGCCGACGCCGTGCCGAGACCGCCGGGGCGCTGGATGCTGTGGGTCACATCGTAGACGACGGGGCAGCCGTATTCGCGCATGATCGGAAAGCCGCGCATGTCGACGACGAGGTTGTTGTAGCCGAAGGTCGCGCCGCGTTCGGTCAGCCACGGGTCGATTCCCTGGGCACCGCCCGCGTGCCGGATTTTCTCGACCACGTTTTTCATGTCCCACGGGGCCATGAACTGCCCTTTTTTGACGTTGACGGTCCGTCCGGTTCTGGCCGCCGCCACGAGCAGGTCGGTCTGGCGCGACAGAAACGCCGGAATCTGGATCACGTCGGCGACTTCGGCGGCGATGGCGGCCTGTTCCGTGTCGTGAATGTCGGTCAGCACCGGCACGCCCTGCGTTTCGCGGATTTTTTGCAGGACGCGGAGCCCTTCCTCCATCCCGAGACCCCGGAATGAATGGATGGAGGACCGGTTCGCCTTGTCGTAGGACGCCTTGAAAATGTAGGGCAGTCCGACCTTTTCGGCCTCGACGCGGATCGCCTCGGCCATTTTCATGGCGTGCGCCTCGCTTTCGATGACGCAGGGGCCGGCAATCAGAAACAGCGTGTCGAGCGATTTTCCGAAAAGCGGAATGTGCATGGGAATCCTTTTAAGTAGTTAGTTGTCAGTAGTCAGCAGTTAGCAACCAGCGTTTCGGATGGGTGCCCGATATTTCATGGCCGCGTCGGAAAAGAAACCATTTTCCTTCCTGCTGGCTACTGGCCACTGACCACTAACTACTGGCCTTCGAGGCCTGTTCGGCGGGGTGTGGGAAGAGGTCCCGGACGAGGGCGATGACGTCGGCGTGGCGGGTTCCGTTGCTGGCGACCACGCCGTTCATGTTTCGGAGTTCCGCGCGGCGGTAATCCAGGCGGTGGCCCTGAAAATCGGTGACGATGCCGCCGGCGGCCCGCAGAATCGCTTCGGGCGCGCACATGTCCCACAGTTTCGAGTTGTCGGACGGGCTGAACATCACGTCGGCGCGGGCCTCGGCGATGATGCCGAGCTTGATGCCGCCGCTTCCGCTGGTGAGTTCCGGGCTGAGGATGCCGAGCCGCTTGCGGGCTTCCATCAGAACCACGTTCCGGTGCGACCGGCTGGAAATCATGTTGAAGTCGGAGAGTTGATCGTGGCCGGAAACGCGCAGTGAATGGACGTTGCCGTCGTGTTCGACGACCGCCGCGGACGGCGTGGCGTACCAGAGGCGGTCGACGGTCGGCTGAAAGACGGCGCCGACGGTCGGGATGCCGTCCACGCACAGGCCGATCATGATTGAAAACTCGCCGTTATGGGCAATGAATTCCTTGGTTCCGTCGATCGGGTCGATAAACCAGACCCGGTGAGCCGTCTGGCGGAGCGAGTCGTCGTCGCCTTCCTCGGAAATGACGGTATCGTCTGGGCGTTCCCGGCGGAGTTCGGCCACGATGAATTCACTGGCGGCCCGATCCGCTTCGGTGACCGGTTCTTCCCCGGCTTTGTACTGAACTTCCACCCGACGGCGATAAAAATCCATCACGATGGTGCCGGTCTCCAGCGCAAGCCGCCGCGCAAGGGCAACATCAGCTTCAAAATTCGTTTCCATGGCAATCACAAAAATCGGTGCAAGTGACAAAATTCGCATCTCATTACTGACAGAAACTGTCATCCATGTCACGAAAAATCAATCTTATCGGGCTAGCCGGGCAGCTAAGTGACTGAATCTTATAGAATGCGAGCGACGGAGAAGGCGTGGCACGTTGCTTGCACATAGATGGGGGCAAAGTAACAGCAGGGCAGTTGCAATCCGGTTCGCCGACCTTGATGTCAACGAGACCGATTCAAGCGATTCCCTTCCGGTTTCACACTTTTCACACTTAAGAACTTAGGGAGACACAGAAATGAACCTCAAGAAGCAAAGCGGTTTCTCGCTGATCGAACTTCTGATCGTGGTTGCGATCATCGGCATCATCGCGGCGATTGCCGTTCCGAACCTTCTGGCTGCCCGCCGGAGCGCGAACGACGCGTCGGCGCAGCAGACGCTTCGCAACATCAACTCGGCCCAGGCCGTGTATGAATCAGGCATCGGCGTTGGCAACTACGCAAGCAACCTGCAATTCCTGGGCGGCGGTTCGAACACCAACGAAGTCGGCCTGATCGATTCGACGGTTGTGGGCGCGACGACGACGCCGAAGAGCGGCTTTATCATCACCGATATTGGAGTCACTCCCAAGACGAACACGCAGGCAGCGGCGTTTACCCTTCGGAACAACCCGACCGCCCGTACCGGTGTTGCGCGCACCGGGGGCCGGTCGTTCTTTACCGACAACACCGCTGTGATTCGGTTCGCGGCCGCCGACGTCAACGCGGACGCGCTCAGCTCGCCGATTGGCAACTAGTCGATTCAGGTTTTGAAAAAAGAACCGGGCGGAGAGCAATCTCCGCCCGGTTTTTTTTCAGAGGGGAAAATACTAGCTGGTGGCTGTCGCTTCCCGCGCGGCGCCGATCTCGAGACGGCGCGAATAGAGCGGGAATTTCCGGGTCAGCTCCTCGACCTTGCAACGGACGGTCTGTTGCACCGTCTCGCTTTCCACATCGGCCAGCACCTCGCCGATCAGTTTGCCGATGGTCACCATTTCTTCTTCGCGCATGCCGCGCGTGGTGAGCGCGGGCGTCCCGATGCGGATGCCGCTTCCGACCATCGGTTTGTTCTTGTCGAACGGGATGGTGTTCTTGTTGACGGTGATTTCCGCTTTTTCAAGCGCCTTTTCGGCGGCCTTGCCGGTAATCCCCTTCGAAAACACGTCCACGAGGATGAGATGGTTGTCGGTCCCGCCGGAAACCAGCCGGAAACCTTCCGCCGCGATGGTTTCGGCCAGAACCGTGGCATTGCGCCGGACCTGCTGCTGATACGTTTTGAATTCCGGTTCGAGCGCTTCCTTGAAGCACACCGCCTTGGCCGCGATGACATGCATCAGCGGTCCGCCCTGAACGCCCGGAAACACCGCCCGGTCAATCGCTTTCGCGTCTTCTTCCCGGCAGAGAATCAGCCCGCCGCGCGGTCCGCGAAGGGTTTTGTGGGTCGTCGTCGTCACAAAGTCGATGTGGCCAATCGGATTCGGGTGTTCCCCCGCCACGACCAGTCCGGCGATGTGGGCAATGTCGGCCAGCGACCGGGCCTCGACCGATTTCGCGATGTCCCCGATCCGGGCGAAATCAATCTGGCGCGGGTAGGCGCTCGCGCCGCAGATGATCATCTTCGGACGGTGCTGCTCGGCCAGTTCCCGAATCGCGTCATAGTCGATGCGTTCCGTTTCGGGGGTCACGCCATAGGTCACGACGTTGAAATACAACCCGGAAAAATTCAGGGGGTGCCCGTGCGTGAGGTGGCCGCCATGGGAGAGGTCCATTCCGAGAATCGTGTCGCCTGGCTTGAGCGTCGCCAGAAAGACCGCCATGTTGGCCTGCGCGCCCGAATGCGGCTGCACGTTGGCGTGTTCCGCTCCGAACATCTGCTTTGCCCGGTCGATGGCGAGGCTTTCGGCCACGTCGACGAA
>JAAFHI010000337.1 GCA_013298335.1 Actinomycetota bacterium | reverse complement strand
GGCCAATTACGCGCCGTCACTGCGCGACGTCGTGGCCCAACCGGCCCCTCCCGGCGGCGCCCCGAGCACGATTTTCCTCGAACTGACCAACGGACCGCGGGCGGAACGCTTCGCGCTCGCCGAAATCACCGTCGGCATCGGACGTGAACCCGGCAACCAGGTTCAACTCGACCCGACCGTCTTCCCGACCGTGTCGCGCCGTCATGCCCAGATTGTCCGCGAAAACGGGCAATTCATGGTGGTCGATCTCGGCTCTTTCAACGGAACGCTTCTCAACGGCCAACGCATTGCCGCCCCGACGCCGCTCCGTCACGGCAACCTGATTCAGATCGGACTCGGCGGGCCGGAACTCCGCTTCGTCAACGGCAGCGAGATCGCCGCCGCGCTCCCCCAGGAAGACACCGGCGGCACGATGGTCATGAAAGCCGGTTCATCGGCCTCCCTTGGCGGCGATTCGAAGAATTTCCTGATCCGGAAGAACTTCGGCACCGGTCGCCAGCCGAACGCGCTGACCCTCGGGCGGACCGAAGACAACGACATCCAGTTGGACGTGCTTCAGATTTCGAAGCACCACGCGAAGTTTTCGTTGATGGGTCCGACCAACACGGTCGAGGACCTCGGAAGCACCAACGGCATCTACGTCAACGGCCAGCGCATCAACCGGTGCCAGCTTTCACCCCAGGACGTCATCCAGATCGGTCCCTACCTGTTTCAGGTGGACGTGCAGGGCGTCACGGTTTTCGATTCGCGGAGCAAGGCCCGGATCGACATTCTCGACATCACCAAGGAAGTGAAGAACCGCGACGGGTCGGGGATGATCAAACTGCTCGACCGGGTCCGGCTGTCGATTCCGGCAAATGAATTCGTGGGCCTGCTCGGTCCGTCCGGCGCGGGCAAATCCACCCTGATGGACGCCCTCAACGGCATGCGGCCCGCCGACCGCGGCTTCGTGCTGATCAACGGCCTGAACCTCTACGAAAACATCAACAGCTTCAAGCAGTCCATCGGTTACGTTCCGCAGGACGACATCATCCATCGGGAACTGACGGTCTATCGCACGTTGTACTACGTCGCGAAAATGCGGCTCTCCGCCGATACATCCGCCGAGGAAATCGACCACATCATCAACGAAGTGCTCGACGTGACGGGGCTGACCACCCGGCGCAACGTTCCGATCGGCCAGCTTTCGGGCGGCCAGCGCAAGCGGGTTTCCATCGCCGTGGAACTCATCACCAAACCCGGCATCATCTACCTCGACGAGCCGACCTCGGGCCTTGACCCCGGCACCGAGGAGAAGATCATGCAGCTTTTCCGCCAGATTTCGGAAAGCGGGCACTCGGTCATCCTGACGACCCACGCGATGGAGAACGTGAAGCTCTTCGACAAGATCGTCGTCATGATGCGGGGGCGGCTGGTCTGGTTCGGGCCGCCGCTGGAAGCGCTCGACTACTTCGGCATCAAGAGCATCAAGGAACTGTTCGACACGCTCGGCGACCCGAACAGCGATCAGGTCGCGCTCGGCTGGCAGAACAAGTTCGAACATTCCCAGGCCTACCGGAAATACATCGCCCAGCCGCTCGGCGACCTGAAACAGCAGACCGCGCAACCGATTCGCAAGGCCCGGAACGACAACACGATTTTCCAGAGCGTCCGCCAGACGCTGACGCTGTCGCGCCGGTACGCGCAGGTCCTGCTCGCGGACAAACTCAACCTGAGCATCCTCGTCGGCCAGGCCCCGGTCATCGCGCTGTTGACGGCGCTGGCCGTGGGCGACGACTGGACCCGCGACTTTCCCTACTTCATTCTCGCGCTGTCGTCGGTCTGGTTCGGGTGTTCGAACGCCGCGCGCGAAGTGGTCAAGGAATCGAGCGTCTACAACCGCGAGCGGATGGTGAATCTGGGCATTCTTCCCTATCTGGCTTCAAAACTGTTCGTACTGATGTCCATCGGGGTGCTGCAATGCGTCCTGCTGTACGGCGTGACCGCGCCGCTCAAATCCGTGCCCGGCAATCCCCTGCTCATCCTGGGCTGCCTCGTCCTGTCGAATCTGGTCGGCATTGCCACGGGGCTGCTCGTGTCATCCGCCGTGAAAACGTCGGAGATGGCGACCAGTCTGGTGCCGCTCATTCTGATTCCGCAGATTCTGTTCGGCGGACTGCTCCTGCCGAACAAGGGAATTTCAAAGGGCATCGGGATGGTCATGCCCGCGATGTGGTCCTACGACCTGCTGAAACGGGTCGGCCTTGAATCCGGGGGCCTCAAACAGCTTCGGGGCAACGACAGCGAGGACGATCCGAACGGCGAGATTGGACGGATCAAACGCGACAACACCAAGAAAATTGACGACTTCAAGGAAGAACTGACGGCCTATCGAAAACGCCAGCAGCGCAAAATCGAGGATTTCAAGGAAGACTTCGAGGATTCGCTGAAAAGCGCGGGCTCGCGTCCCGACATTCCGAAGCTCGATCCGGAGCCCAAGGCGCCGAAGGTTGAATATCCGCCCGAGGATAAAAGCACATTCGTCGGTTTCGTGAACGACTTCGGGCACATCGGGTTGAATTTCGGCGTTCTGGCAGGATTTTTTCTCCTGCTGCTCCTGACCACGGCCATTATTTTGCGAAGCAAGGACGTTCTATGACGGTCCCGATGGAACACGACGGGAATGACCAGTCTCCGGTAACCGCCAAAGAACGAGGTCCCCGATTTTCCCCATTGAGCATAATCCTCATCCTCTACGCGGGGTGTGGAATCCTTCTGCTTCCCGCCTTCCAGTTTCAAATCAATCCCGACGGCATCTGTTATATGGATATTGCGAAGCAGTATGCCCACGGCGATTTCCGGAATGCCGTCAACGGATACTGGAGTCCACTGATTTCGTGGATGACGGCCCCCCTTCTGGCGGCGGGAATCCCCGCACAGATCGCCATCAAATGCATCCTACTCGGAGCGGGAGCGGTCGCGCTGGGCGGTTTCTGGACTTTACTCACCGGTCTCGGTATCACCGGCCCTCGACGCTGGTGGACCACCGCGGGGGTCGTCCCGATGACGCTTTTTTTTGCGCTTTGGGTCATAACCCCCGACCTTTTGGTGGTAGCCCTCCTTCTTTGGCACTTTGCGCTTACTTCAGATGTGAAGAAGCCCCTGACATCGCGGGCCGGGGCCATGCGCGGCGCAATCGGGGCCCTGATGTATTTCGGAAAGGCCTACACGCTTCCGTTCTTCCTGCTTCATTTTCCTATCGTGATGCTCGTCCGACGCCAGGATCCGGAAGCTCGCCGCCGCGAAGGGCTGCCCGCCATCGCGGCGGCCCTTGGCGTCTGCCTCTGCCTGTCGGGAGTCTGGGTGCTGGTCCTGAAGTGGAAATATGACCGGTTCTTCATCAGTTCGGTCGGCCCCCATGCCAGGGCCTGGGCCATGCTTCCGGACGGCGATTCCACCCAGCAGGGGTTTCTTCCGCCCCCCGCTTCGGGAACGAGCGCCTGGAATGACCCGACCGCCATTCCGGTCCGCGCCTGGAGTCCGTTCGCTTCGAAAACGGATTTTCTCCTTCAGATCACAACCATTCTCCGCAATCTCAAACAGCTCGCCACCCAGACCCTTCCGTCATTCTCGATCCTGGGCGCCGCACTTCCTGTGGCCCTCGCAATCGGACTTTTCATTTTTCGAAAACGGAAAGACATCCGGATCGGGTTGTCTTTGCTGGCGGTCGGAATGGTTCTCTATTCAAGCGGCTATCTTCTTCTTTTCATTGAAAACAGGTACTTCTGGGTGGTCGCGTTTCTTCTGGCCGCCACCGTGGCGGTGCTGAGTCAGGCAGTATCGAGTCTCTCGCTGACCAACGCGGGGAGAATGGCGGAACAAGTGATTTTCGCCGGCGTCCTGCTCACCTTCATGAACGTTCCAACGCTCGAACTGGTCAGGGGAGCGGGCGGCGGAAGTCCCGATCTTGCAATCTGCGGGAATCTGTTCAACGGCGCGGGTGAACTCCGGCGGGTCTACGGGGTTTCAGGCCGCGTCGCATCCAATGCCAACTGGCACTACACGCTTTACCTCACCTATTTCCTGCAAGGCCAATACCTCGGACAGGCTCGACCGGAGGCATCCTACGACCAAATCCGGAATGATCTGACCCGACTCAAGGCTGATTACTTTTTCATCTGGGCGGATGAAAAGGGGAATTTCGAACAGCTTCCTTTTGGAAAGGAAATCACTGGAGGATCGGTCTCAGGCCTGCGGATTTACCGACTTTCACCCTGAACATCCTCGAAGCCGATCCGTTTTCGGATGACGTAAATCGGACGGCCCTTGATCTCCTCGTAGATGCGCCCCACGTATTCGCCGACCAATCCCAGACTGATCAACTGGACGCCGCCAATCAGCAGCGTCGTGATAAGCGACGAGGCCCACCCCTGCACCGACTGCTTCATGATGAAGAAGACATACAGGGCATAGACGATGTAGGTCATGGCGAACATGGCCATCCCGAGTCCGAGGGCCATCATCAGTCGCAACGGCAGTACCGAAAAAGAAACCAGACCGGTCACGGCAAAGCGCAGCATCCCCAGAGCCGAGTATTTGCTCTGGCCGGCAAATCGGGCGGGCGCGTCGAACTCGACCGCCCGGGCGTCGAAACCAAGCCAGCTCACCAGCCCGCGGTTGAACCGATGATACTCGCGAAGCTGCCGGAAGCTGTCGGCGGCGGCCTTGCCCATGAGCCGGAAATCAGCCGCGCCGGGCTGGATCGGGGTAATTGAAGCCCGGTTGATAAGCCAGTAGAAGCCGCGACTGGTCAGCCGTTTCCAAAGCCCGGCATCGGCGGTTTCACGGCGGACGGTGTAGACGATGTCGGCCCCTTCCTTCCATTGAGCCAGGAGTTCCGGAATCAGGGCAGGCGGATGCTGCAAATCGCTATCCATCGTGATGACCGCCTCGCCCCGGGCGGCATCGAAACCGGCAAGCAGCGCCGCCTGATGCCCGAAATTCCGCGAAAACGAAATGACCCGCACCCGCGCGTCGGCGCGCGCCAGTTCGCCCGCTATCGCCACCGTGGCATCCGTCGAGCCGTCATCCACGAGGATGAA
>JAAFHI010000848.1 GCA_013298335.1 Actinomycetota bacterium | reverse complement strand
GCCCCCCCTCGCCCCGGCAGCAAGGTGCGCGTCTACGGCGTGAGCCGCTATGACGACAAGGCCGACCACAAATGGCAGGAAGTTCACCCGGTGCTCAACATTGAGACCGTGAACCCGTAAAACCAGCAGTCAGTAGCCAGTAGCCAGCAGTTAGCAGTCAGTAGTCAGAAACGAGAGGGCGCGGAGCGTCCGAAAGATCGTAAGCCATAGGTCGGTAAAAAAATGATCGTCGGCCTGAACCGGTCGGCGACTTTTTTTCGGGAAGCGGAATTTAATCGCCGTCAAGTCTTGCCAAAACACCGGAAAAGATGGGAATGTGAAAGATAAAGGTTCGATTCCATTTTCAGGCTTCGGAAGCCCACCGTACTATGAGTGAAATTTCCTCGACCCACCTGACCATCCTGAGCAAGAACGACATGTTTTCCTTTCTCGGCGTCGTCCAGACCGAAGCCGACGAAGAGGACGAGATTGATTTCCAGCCGATGAATGCCGTCATCAAGCAGGACCCGCGCGATTCGCAGCCGTTCGTGAAGGAATTCGACACCCAGCGCGAGGCGCTCCGGAGCTACCGGCAGGCGGTGGACACGAGCATCGAGCGCGGCTGGCGGATTGTGTACCGCGGACTGCCGATGTTCGGATAAAGGGCAGCGGAAAAAGGAAAAAGGAAGCGCGGGAAGAAATTCCCGGCGCTTCCTTTTTTTCTTGCGGCGCGAAAGCCAGTGCGCGCCCGACGTCTCAGACATGCCACGTTGAACGGTTTTGATCCACCGGCTTGTATTCGACGGGCGGGGTCCCAACCGGGGCGGTGCCTCCGACATTCCCGAAAAAGGACCTGGGCTGGGGTTCGGCATAAACCATCGTTGACTCTTCGTCGTGAATGTCGATTTCGGTCAACCCCTCGCGATAGAGGGCGTACCCGCTGCGGGTACAGATGATCACCGAGGGGATTCCTCGTCCCGCAAACCATTTCTGCCATTTTTCGAGGTCGCGGTACTGTTCCGAGTTCCGGCTCTTGACGAAGGTCGAGAACCGATTTTTCTCATTGGCTTGAATGCGTTTCATGTCTGCTGCTCCTTGCTGACTTGATGGTGAGAACGCGAGCGTCACGGGAAACATTCGCTCGGGAGGTGGCGGGCGGCCCTGGCCGGACCAACGATCCCGAAGGTTGAACACGTCTGGCCGACCCACTTCACAACCAGTGTTTCTAGGAATTATCAAAACCAGACTTTTTTGTAAAGTTTTACTGAGCAGGATTATAAGTTTCCGACTCCGTAACAAACCGCACACTGGCTTAACCAGAAAAAGAATCAATAAAACAGACTTAATTCATTCCAGTCGGCCTGAAAAAATAAGGCTCCGTAAAGTCAGGTTCGACCGTCCGAACCGACCGTCGCCGGTAAAAGATTCGACAGGGCTGGAAAGTTGTCCGGAGGTGCGGATCAGTTCAGATGAAGGGCCAGAAATCACAGACGAATCCGGTGTCCGCCTCGGCTTTCGACGGGTAAGGTTCGGGGCATGGCAAAACCGGCATTCATCAAACTCGGCGGCGGCGAAGCGAAAACCTTCGGTATCGGCCCCAAAGCGGCGCTCCTTGATCAGGCGGCGGCGGCGGGTCTGCCGGTCCCATTTGGCGTGGTTCTGCTCGATGAAAGCATCTCGTCGCTGACCGCCGCCGGGTATGTCGCCTTCAAACATCAGCAATACTTCATTCAGGACCTGCCGCTTCTGTTCGCCTCGCTGCGGCTCCCGCACTTCGAGCGTCCGGTGGCGATCCGCGCCGCCTTCACCGCCCCTGACGCGACGGACGAATTTCCGGCGGTGCTGGATGTCGACACGCACAAGTCGCCACTGTTCGGCGAAGCGATCCGCGAAATCTGGAATTCCTCCGCCAAACACGCCGGACGGTTCCGCCGCGACCTGCTCATTCTCGAAATGATTGATGCGCGTCATTCCGGCGTCGCCTTCACCCAGGCCGATCACGAAGACGATGCCTGGCTCGGCGTCGATTCGCCAATTACCGAAGCCCGTTCCCTCCCGAAACTGCACCACCGGGAACGACCGACCGGGACCGATCTCGCGAGTCGCCTCCAGAAACTCCTCCGCGACGTACGCCGGGAATTCGGCGACGGCGACTGGGAACTCGAATGGTCCGACGACGGAAAAACCTGCTGGCTGCTCCGTCTGCGCCCCCTCGCCAACGCGCTTCCCCGCAATGAACGCTTCACCGCCGCCGCGCTTTCGGAACTTCTCCCGCCGCTTCCCTCGCGACTCGCCACGAGTCTCGCGACAGCCTGCGGCGACGGCCTGGTCACCCGACTGCGGGAATTCGACCCCGACGTGCCGCCCGCCCGCCCGCTGGTCGAAATTTTCCACGGTCGCCCTTTGTTCAATCTCTCCCTGCTGACCGAAACCGCCCGGCGAATCGGCCTTTCGACCCGCTCACTGACGCCGGCGGTCGGCGAGACCGATGACCCCGTTTCCGCTTCAACCGGACGACTTCTCCGCCACCTGCCGATCATCAAGCGGCTGCTGAACGCCCAGTTCAAGGCGTCCGCCTCGGCCAGAGCCCGCATTGCCGAATTCGAAGCGGTCAGCCGCGCGGCAGGCGAGTCGTTTGCCGACTGC
>JAAFHI010000700.1 GCA_013298335.1 Actinomycetota bacterium | reverse complement strand
AATCCCGGCTCGTCTATGGGTCGGACTCTTGATACCAAGCAAAATCCAGCCTCCGTGCCGGACGGCGGCACAACTCTACCCCATTTTCATGCCTGATGGTGACCGACACGGGCATGGAGTCTATGGGAAATAAAAACAGCGGACAGGATGTCCGCGCTCCAGCGGCGAGGCTATGGAAAACCAGCGGATGGCGGGTTTTATTGCCCGCCGTATTCGAGGATGGTGAAGTTTTCCTCGAGTGAAGGCGCGACAAAAAACGACGTGACGAATTCGAATTCCTCGACCGTCATTTCCTTCGAGCCTTCCGGTTTCTCCCGGTTTCGAATGGCGAGTTGCTCCAGACACTGATCGTTTCCCGTATTCACGAAATGCAGGACGTGATCGGCGTTCGCCGTTTCGAAAAGCTCCCGAATCCAGTTCCGGGTTTTGGGAACGTTCGCCGGAAAATCCAGTACGACCGAAATCCCCTTTTCAAGAAGTTCGATGATGAGCGGCGCGACCACGGTTTTGAGCCGCGCGGAATAGTTCAGGTAATCGGCGAATTCACGGATTTCCTCGGGAAACAGCCGTTGCAGCCAGATGTCCTCGGAAATGAGGACGGCCCGGTGCTCCCCGGCCAGTTTCCGAGCGAGGGTGGACTTTCCGGCAGCCATTTTTCCGCACAGGAAGTGAAGCGTTGGTTTCATAAATGGAGATCGAGGAATCGGGAACCTAAACGATTGTCTTCGTTCGCTTTAAGGTCCATCTGGATGGACGTAATTCAATTTTGATCGAGTTCAGCCAGCTCCAGACACCTTCCGCGAGCAGGTAGGCGGGTGGCGCGAGCACCAGGAAGGCAATCCACTCTCCGCGGGTTACGGGAAACGGCGGAAACATCTGGAGACCAACCAGAAACAGAAGGAAAAGCCAGAATCCCGCGGCGAACAGAACGATTTTCAGAAATTTTTTCAGGTTTTTCATCCAGCGTGACCGCGTGTAGGGTGATTTCCCCTTTCTACAGCTTTCGGTCAGAAAATGTTCCTGAAAACCTGACCTGCCGCTCGGAGACAACCCCCAAACTCCCTCCTTTGTCATTCTGCATTTCACCTGATCCCTGATTCCTGCCCCCTGATCCCTGCCTTCTGGCACGCTTCCCCCTCCGTTTGCGCTTGAAATGGCAGAGGACGACCCCGAATTCCCGGCGCAGGTTCCGCGTCGGGCGTCGGGTCGTTCGAAGTCACCCGTTTCGGAGGTGCCGTCATGGCGCGCCGGTTTCATCCGCGTTCGGTTTCGGTCGTATTCACCCTTCTTTCCCTCGTTTTTCTGATTTCACAACCCGTCGGTCGGCCCGGTTTGGCCAATCCGCAGGACCCGGTGCTCATGTCGCGCGTCGGCGATGCCGTGCTGGCGTGGGACGGCGACCGGCCCGGCGATTTGTATGCCCGGATAAAACAGATCGTCCCCGACAAACCGGCGGTCGAGACGCTCCGCGAGTTGAACGCGGCGTTTCAGGAGAAAAAACTGCGTCCGGACCTCATCAAGCGTTTCGATGAAATCGTCGCCCGGCAGAATGCGCTTCAACTGAAGGTCCGCGACGCCATTTTCAAAGGTCGCGGACGCGCGCTGACGCCGTTTCAGGGAACCGAGCGGGGACGTCCGCTCAACGGCGTCGGCGATTCCGGGTCGTGGCCCGATGCCGCCAAAATCGAAATCAAGAGCGACTTCGACTTTACGATTTTCGGGGCCGATCCCGACGTCAACCGGCTCGTGCGCGACCGGTGCGGCGCGGAGATTCTGACCGAACTCGGCGCATCGGGCGATGTGACGCTCAAGGATTTCGATGTGGTCATCACCGCCGAGGGCGCGGAAGTCGAGGCGGGCGTTTTTGAAACCGCCGGGGGCATCGACTGGGCGAAACGCAACCTGAAGCGGTTCACGGTTTTGAACCCGGACGGCACGACGCGCCTGATTCAGATATGGAAGGGCGACCCGGTCGCCGAACTGGCGAATTCGTCGATGATGGCGAAACTGCGCTACATCGCGACGCTGGGCGTGGACCTGAAAACCGGGCGGAGCGATTACGACACGTTGTTCGACGCGCGCGGCAATTTCCGGCCCGATGTCTTTTCCGGCGACAGTTCGCCCGAAAAACAGGCGTTGTGGCAAAAGTACCGTTCGATTCTGGAGCGCATCGGGGTCGATTACTTCCACAGCCGGACGGCCACGGCGGCGGGCGGCTGCCTCGACATGGCGAAGCATCTGCGCGAGGAAGTGCTTGAAAAGAAATGGGATTCCCGGTCGAAGCTCAAGAAGATACTGAAGTACGTGCCGCGCGCCGACAACATCGCGCGGGGCGCGCCGGGCGTGCGTGCCCTCGTCGCCGAAGACCCGATTCTCACCGATCCGAAATATTCCTCGCTGGTGTCGCTGGCGCGCGCGGTTGAAAAGGCCTCCGACGCGCAAATCGACCTGATTCTGAAGCAGCGGTTCGGCGATTACCCGGACGCGGGCTTGCAGGAACTCGGCGAGACGGCGACCGACCTCATTCTGCGCTATTCGGAAGTGGCGTATCAGGCGGAAATTGACCGGATCGTGCTCGACGAGCCGACGCCCGAACGCCGCCGGACCGCGCTCGAAAAGCTGGCGGCTGACTTCAACGTCATCGCCGGTGAAGGCGGCATCTACGCGGAATACGCCAAAATCGCTCAGGACACCATCAACAAGGTCAAAAAGGCCGAGGCCGACGGTTCCATCGAGGCGCTCAAGTCGCACCGCGAGGCGCTCCGGAAAATCCGCGAGGCGAAAGCGGACCAGGTACGGCGCACCCGCGAGTTTCTCCAGATGACCGAACTCGGTCGGCGCATGCTCGAACGCGCCGGGAAGCTGCTCGACATTTCGCGGGTGTTTCCGCGCGCCGAGGGGCGGTACAAGAGTCAGGCGGTCGAATTTCTCGGTGAGGTCGGCGATTCGGCGCGGGCGCAGGGGCTGACCGTCGTGCAGTACGTCGGCTCGGCGGCCATGTGGGTGGCGGTACTCAACGACATCCGGACCGCCAAAAGCGACGCCGATCTGGCGGTCGCGCTGGGGCGGACGCTCATCACAAATACCTATTTCGGAATCGTTTACCAGTCG
>JAAFHI010000128.1 GCA_013298335.1 Actinomycetota bacterium | reverse complement strand
CCTGCGCGACCTGCTCAAATCCACCAGCAACGCCACGCTCGCCGCCGCCGCCGAAGACGCCTCGAACGGACCGCTCGCCCGCGCCGCCCGCATCCTGAAAGCCGGAGAAGAACTCCTCGCCGCCCCGCCGACCACAAGCGACGCCAACGAACGCCAGGGATGGCGCCTGAAACTCGAAGGCATCGCCCGCGAAATCGACGCCGGTTTTGCCCCGCAATCACTTCCCGACGATCTGCGCGCCTTCCGCGAACGCCTCGTGGCGGCGATCAGCGGACAGTAGCCAGCGGTCAACGGGGTTGGGTTTTGGGTTTTGGGTTTTGAAAGAGGATAGCCCATAGCCGGACCGAAGGGAGGCTATGGGGAACCAATGCGGAATACCAAATCATTGAAACGAATGGACATCCAATGACGCTTCCCTTCGAAATCCGATGGAATCCCCGCCCCGCCCCGCTTGCGCCGACCTGCGTTGCGGCGGGCGGTCCGGCGGCCATCCGGCTGGCCCGGCGGCTGTTGCAATTGTCCGATGAAGAACTCGCGAAGCTGCGCGGCGTCGCGGGCGACGACTTCATCGCGGTGACCGGCGAACCCGAATGCCTGCCGTGGGCGGACGGCGTTTTCTACCTCGGGAAAAGCGAATCGGGGCCGCGCATCGTCATTCCGACCCATTCGATGCCCACGATACCGGTCACGATTCTCGAACGCGCCATCGTCAAACAGTTTCCCGATCTTACCCCGCCCATCGGTATCCTGCCCGATCCGGGCCGGGTCTTTTCACTCGCGGAGGCGCGTCCGGTCGCGCGCGACGTACTCGTAACCTGGCTGGAGGTTTTTGACCGCTAACCGACATCCATTCCCATAGCCTCGCTGCGCTGCGGCTATGGGCTACGTTCTTCAAAACCCGATTCTTGAAACCGTTTTCCCATAGCCTCCCTTCGGTCCGGCTATGGGCTATCCTCTTTCAAAACCAAAATCAGGTTTTCTCTGACTACTGACTACTAACCACTGACTACTGATACCCGACACCTTTCTCCCCCAATGATCGATCTTCCCCGCGCACTCCAACCCTGGGCCGAACTGCTCGACTTGTTTCCGCGCGAATCGGCGGTGGCGCTCGGCCCGCTCGTGCAGCGGCTGTCGGCGGCGGTCGGGCCGTTGCGGGTCACGCTGCCGAATCCGAACGGCGAGCCCGACGGCTATGACGGACTGACACGACGAGGGTTGTATGACCGCCTGCTGGTTTCGGAATGGGCGCTCGCGGAAAGCGCGCCGGAAGAGTTCATCCGGCGGGCCGCGTCCTACGAACATCTTTTTCTCAATCTGCGCCGCGTCGAACCGGCGGGCGCGAAACGCTCGGTCGTCATCTTCGACACCGGGCCAAACCAGCTCGGCACGCCGCGTCTGGCGCATCTCGCCGCCCTCGTCGTACTGGCCCGGCGAGCCGAAATGGCGCGCGTGCCGTTTTACTGGGGAATTCTCAACCATCCGAACGAACCGCTCGTCGCGGGCGTGACCGAGGCCAATGTCCGCCGCCTGCTTGACGCGCGCACCGCGACCGAAGCCTCGGCGGAAGACGGTGCGGCGTGGCGCGATCAGTTCGGGACGGTGGCGAATGATGACGACGCGTGGTTCATCGGCGGGCCGCGTCTGGCCCGGTTTCCCGAACTCGGGTCGTTTTCGCGGATGTCCGTCGAGGATGTCGGGGAATCCGGCGCGCGGACGCTGGCGGTGACGGTGCAACAACGCGAGCGCGCGGCGACCAGGCTCGTTTTGCCGCTGCCGGACGACAAGATGTGCGTCCGGCTGATTCGTCAGCCGTTCGAAGGCGCTGCCAAACCTCGCCCGGCGGTCGAACTGAAACCCTTGCGGAGCCGCTATCTGCCGGTGTCGAACCTCGTGTTCGGGCTCGGCAATACGAAACTCTACGCCCGGAACGCGAACAGCGAACTGCTCGCTTTCCCGGTTCCCAACTCGCGCAACGACAAGCAGGGCAAACCGAAGGTTTACCGCCTGGAACCGGGCGTTCAGGTTCACGCGGTCACGCGCCTCGCCGGGCGGACCGTCACGGCGGACCTGACCGCGGCCAGCGTCCGTGTCCGGTTCAATCCGCTCCTCAAGAACGAAGCCGAGGGCCTGACCTTTACCAGTACCGACCGGCCCGCGCTGGCCACCCAGGCCAGTGACCGGCTGCTTTCACTCGTTTTCCCGGTCGCCAATCCGTGGACGTCCATCGACGCCTACATGCTTGACCTCGCGGGCGTCCTGTTCCGGCTCAAGGGAACGGACGACACCCGCACCGCGACGTTCATCACCGGAAACGTCAAAGCCGTCGGCACGCATCGCGAACGACTCAACTACGCCTGCCTGACCGGCGGTGGCTGGCGAATCGTTTCGCAGGGAAAAACCGAGAGCGACGTCACGACGCGCCGGGTTGAAGGCAGTGGTCCGTTCGCGTTTTTCGGCTGTCCCGGCGCAAGCGGCGACCCGGACATCGGCCTTCTCGCGGTCCAGCGGAGCGAACTCGAATGGGTCGTCGTCAACACGCTTGGAGAGCGCGTTTTCAGCACCCCTCCCGGTACGACCGTCGTCGGCGTTACGCAGGGCAGTCCCGGCGACTGGGTCAAAGCGGAAGCCGCGCTCGTCGTCATCGGAACCGATCCGCACCAGCTTTTTCTGTCGGGAATCGGCTGGACGAAAAACCTTCCGCCCGCGCCGGAGCGGATCGTCTCGGCGACGTGCAGCCCGAGCGCGCCAATCGTGGCCTACCTGACGGAAGGCGGAACCGTCGTCGTGTATTCGTTGCTCGAAAACGGAGTCCTGGCGAAATTTGTGGTGGACTGCGGCCAGTAGACAGCAGTTAGTGGTTAGTGGTTAGTGGTTAGTGGTTAGTGGTTCGCAGAAAAATCTAACTACTAACCACTAACTGCTAACTACTAAAGTTATCCAAATGAAGAAACCACCGAGCATCGTGAAACACATCCATCGCGGGACGGTCGCGGCGACCGCGCTGCATATCGACGCGCAGTTGCTCGGCGAAACCGAGGCGCGGGCGCGCGTTCTGCGGTTGTGGCACCCCGGAACGCAGGTCCGGCGGGCGGAAGAGGGCTACCTCGTTGTTTTTCCCGCCGCGGTTCCGACCGATTGCCGCATTGCCCTCGGGTTGCCGTTCACGCGGCAGGGCGGCGTCCTCGCCGCGATGCCGCTCACCAAGGAACAACTCGAAACGCTGGCGCTGCCCCACGACGCCGTCGTGATGTTCCGTCGCGGCCATTTTGTAACTACGCCTTTGACCACATTTGAAACCGTGGACCCGGCGGACTGGCTCGACTTCTCGAATTTCAAGACGATTCCCACCGCCACGCTCGGCGCCCGGCCCAAACCGGCGCGGGTGGTCGTCGAGCAGGCGACCTTCGACGGACGCAAACAGTTCAAAACCGTGCCCGACGCCGCGCCGGAACAGTCCGACATTCTGAATGAACTCCGCCGCCGGGCCGAACGCGGCTTTTCGCCAATGGCGGACGAAAGCGAAGGCGAGGGTGAAGGCGGCGGCTCGGGCCTGAAGGGGCTGCTCGCCCGTTTCGCGCGCTGGTTCGACGACGACGAACCCGTGCGGACGCCGTCCGGCAGGGCGATTTCGAATCCGCTTTTCTCGAACATCCAGCCGCAGGAACCGTCGTGGCTGACGAAGCAGGCGCGAAATCTCTTTTCGGAATTCCTGATGCGTTCGCGACTGGCGCGGATTTACGGACGGCGGCAGGCGGAGTACCTCGGGAAAATGATGCGGATGTTCGAGGACGGCGACTGGCAGGAAGCCCTGCGCCACGCGATTCCCCTGAACGGCGAGGGCAGCGGCGAATCGGGCTTTTTCTTCGGGCTGCCGACCGCCCGCACGGACCTGAAAATCAATCTTTCCGGCGCGAGCGGCACCGGCGGCAGCATCGGTCTTACCGGGGACATCTTCAACGAGATGCGCGAGATGTATCGCGCGGCCTTTCAGCGGCTCGACGCGCAGGGGCGCCACGAGGAAGCGGCATTCGTCCTCGCGGAACTGCTTCGCGACACGACGGAAGCCGTGGCCTACCTCGAACGCCACGGGAAAATCCGCGAGGCGGCGATGCTCGCCGAGGCGCGCCAGCTTGCGCCTTCGATCGTCATCCGGCTGTGGCTCCTCGTGGGCGAGACGAAGCGCGCGGTGATGCTCGCCCGACGACACAAGGCGTTCGGCGCGGTCGTCACGCTGCTTGAAAACAAGGAGCCCGAACTTTCGAAGAAACTGCGACTTCTGTGGGCGGATTCGCTGGCCGACGCAGGCGATTACGCGGCAGCCGTTCAGGTCATCTGGCCGATTCAGGAGGCGCGCGGCATCGCCGCCGAATGGATGCGCCGCATCATTGACGCGGGTGGCGTGGCCGGCGCGGACATGCTCGCCCGCTACCTCGTGGAGTTTCCCAACGATCAGGAAGCCTTTCAGCCGCGCGCGGTTGAAATCCTCGATGACGAAATGCCCGAAACCGCGCCCGAGCGGACGGCCATCGCAACCGTCCTGAAGCCGCACCACCTCGCGCGGCTCACGCCGCTCAAGCGCCGCGCCGCCCGCGCGCTCATGCGCGACTTCGGAAATCCGCGACGGCTCACGAACGGCGACTGGAACATCGTCACCAAACTTATCGAAGACAGTCAGGACGGCGACTCCCTCACGCTCCGGGCCGATCTTCCGCCGCAACCCGCCGCAATTCCCGCGTCGCGGATGTCGCCGCTCGAATTCACCTTCGAAGCCAACGACTGCGGTACGCTGCCCGTTCACGACGCGGTCCACCTGCCCAACGGACGCACGCTCGTCGCGCTCGGAGAAGCCGGCGCGAAACTGCTGTCGCCCAACGGGCGGACGATGTTCCATTTCAACGTCCCGGCGCACCGGATCGTCATTGCCACGCACGGCAACAGCGCGCTGGCCGTGGCCAATCGCGGCGACATCAAACGCATCGCCCGGCTCGACCTGATTCGCGGCACCGCCCGGGACTGGTGCGACGCCGAACTCGAAGCCTTCGCGGAAAGTTATGACGGCGAGCACTGGTACGTGGCCTCGCGCGGCGACGTTCTGATGATCGACCCGACCGGGCCCCGCTTCGACGCGCTCTGGCGCATCCCCGACTGCGGCACGGTCGCCAATCTCTACGCCTCGTCAAGTTTTCTGATTTTCGATTCGACGCCGAAGGGCGGCGAGACGGAAACCTTCAAGTATGCCGTGCCCGCCTGCCGCCTGCTCGAACGGCCCCGCGTGCCGAAAATTGAAAACCCGGTCACGGCGTCGCAGTTGTTTCCCCACGGCACCCGCCTGAGCCTGACCGCCCGCGCGTCGGTCTTGAACGCCGAACCCGGACGGACGTTTCCCTGCGTCCTCGTCCACGACGGCGACACCCAGAAACTTGAAATCCCGATGCCCGAGTTCCACGAATTCGGACCGCACCCCGCCAACGGGTTCGCCTGCGACGCGGCAATGTTCGCGGTCCGGCTTCACGGCACGGGCGAAACCGTGGTCACGGCCTACGATTTCGCCAACTACCGTCGGCTGGCCGCCATCCGGCTTCAGAACACGACGACCTGCTCGGTCCGATTCTTTCACGGACTGATGACTCTCGCGGACGACCGGGGCCGCGTCGTCGTCGTCAACCCGCACGTGGGGGTGGTCGCCCGCAACCTGCGAATTTGATCTCCGAAGATCGAATGCCGCCGCTGACGCGGCTCGCCAGAAACCGACTGACCTATCCAGGGGCTTTTGTCGACGGTTATTCATACGCCAGAAACGGGAAACCCCGAACTTCTACAAAAAAAGGATGAATCCGATGCGACAGGTTTCAAAATTTTTCGGTCGCTGCCTGCTCTGCCTTCTGCTTGGAACCGGCCTGACGCCTGGGCAAACGCAATCCTCGGCCATCGCCCAACTCGCCTGGCTGACCGGCTGCTGGGCGCGCGAAGGCAAGGAAGCGGGGACGGGCGAAACCTGGATGCCGCCCGCCGGAGGCACGATGCTGGGGATGAGCCGCTCGGTGAAGGACGGTAAAACCAACTTCATCGAATTTCTTCAGATCAGGACCGGCCCGGAAAGCAAACTTCAGTACGTCGTGCTGATGCCCGGTCAGACGGAAGTGGCTTTCACGCTCACGAAGCTCACCGCCACCGAGGCGGTTTTTGAAAACCCCGCCCACGACTTCCCGCAACGCATCATCTATCGCCGTGAGGGCAAGGCGAAGCTGTTCGCCCGCATCGAAGGCCCCGACAAAGGCAAAACGGTCGGCATCGACTTTCCGATGCGGCGCATTTCCTGCGAAAAGCAGGAATGAGGGATCGGTTTTCCGGCACATCCCGGCCCGTAATTCCCCGATGATCAATTTCGTCCACGAATCTCGCTTTCCGAAGTAGAGCGAAAAACCGACGCCGGTTTTTTCGTCTTACTTCCAGACATCGAGGGTCGTCATGAAACTTCGTCTTTCCGTTCAATCCGGGTCGCTTTCAGGTCAGGACCGCGAGCTTCAAAGCGGCTCGCTCCTCCTGGGTCGCGGGGCCGATTGCGCCCTGCAATTCAATCCCGCCGTCGACAACATGGTCTCCACGCGCCATGCCACCCTTCAGGTCGAGCCGGACGGCTTCTACGTGGTGGACAACAACAGTACCAACGGCACGTTTCTCAACGGCCAGCGGGTCGCGGGCAGGTCGCGGCTCAACAATGGCGATGTCGTCGAACTCGGCGTCGGTGGCCCGCGCATCGCGATGTCCATCGCCGCTCCCGAACCGGTCGTAGCACCACCGCCCGCCCCGGTTCAGGCCGCGCCAAAACCGATGACCGCGCCGGTCGGTTCGGGATTCGCCCCGGCCATGTCGTCGGGCGCGGCCCCGCAGTTCAGCGCGCCGCCGAGCGGCATTCGCCACACGATTACCAATCTCGGGCTGTACAACCCCGACCGCGCCCAGCCGAAAGCATCAAGCAGCAAGAAGTACATCGGGATCGCCGCCGGCATCATCATCTCGCTGATTCTTGGCGTCATCGTGCTCGGCCTCGTGCTGCTCGAACTCAACCCGATTGTGGCGATCATCGCCGCCGTGGTGGCGTTCACGCCGGTCATCGTCTACATCCTGCCGCTGCTCTGGCTCGACCGGTATGACCCGGAGCCGCCCTGGGCGCTCGCCTCCGCGTTTCTCTGGGGCGGACTGGCGGCCATCGTCTTCTCCTTCATCGTCAATACCGCCCTTGGCCTCGTCGCGGGCAGCGTCGCCGGACGGGAAGCCGGCAACATCGTCGGCACGGTCATCTCCGCTCCGATCATGGAAGAAGCCTCGAAGGGCCTCGGCGTGGTTTTACTGCTGATTTTCCTGAGACGGGAATTTGACGACATCGTGGACGGCATCGTCTATGGCGGCTTCATCGCCCTCGGGTTCGCGACGGTGGAAAACGTCTTCTATTACGGACGCTCGTTGCAGGGGAACGGCTTCGGCGGCCTCATCTTCCTGTTCTTCATCCGCGGCATCCTCTCGCCCTTCGCCCACGTCACCTTCACCGCGATGACCGGCATCGGCTGCGGCATTGCACGTGAATCCTACAAACCGGCGGTCCGCTTCATCATGCCGCTGGTCGGGTACATCGGCGCGGTCACGCTGCACATGATCTGGAACGGCATGGCGACCTTCCTCGGCGGCGGTTTCTTCGTCGGCTATCTCGT
>JAAFHI010000009.1 GCA_013298335.1 Actinomycetota bacterium | reverse complement strand
GGCCTACGTCGCGTCCGTGGACGACGACCGCCATCTGATCGCGTGCGACATCCGCGGCTCGCTTTCGCATGTGGCGATGCTCGAACACACCGGCGTCTTCACGTCCGCGCAGGCCGAGCGCATGCGCGCGGGGCTGCTCCAGATTCTCGAAGAAGGTCTGGAACTCAAGTTCGAGCACGAAGACGTTCACATGAACGTCGAAAAGCGCCTTGAAGAAATCATCGGCGAGGACGCCCGCCTGCTCCATACGGCGCGCAGCCGCAACGATCAGGTGGCGCTCGACCTCCGGCTCTACGTCCATGAACAGCAGCAGACCCTGCGGGCCGCGCTGGCGAAGCTCAACGCCGCGCTGGTCTCCAAGGCCGAGGAATATGCCGACGCGGTGATGCCGGGCTACACCCACGTCCAGCGCGCGCAGCCGGTCCTGTTCGCCCACGTCCTCATGTCGTTTCACGCGATGTTCGAACGCGACATCGAACGTTTGAACCGGCCCTTCGTTTCGCCGCTCGGCGCGTGCGCGCTCGCGGGCACGGCGGTGCCGACCGATCCAAAATTCACCGCGGCCCACCTCGGCGCGGACGATGTGTTCACCAATTCCATCGACGCCGTGGCCGACCGGGATTTTGCAGCGGAATTTCTCTTCGCCTGCTCGCTGATCGCGGTGCATCTCTCGCAGTTCGGTGAAAACCTCGTGCTGTGGTGCTCGTCGGAATTCGATTTCGTGAAGCTCCCAGATGAACTCACCACCGGGTCGAGCATCATGCCGCAGAAGAAAAACCCCGACTGCATGGAACTCGTGCGCGGCAAGGCCGGCCAGACCATCGGCGAACTCGTGAACCTGCTCACGACGCTCAAGGGCCTGCCCTTCGGCTACAACCGGGACCTTCAGGAAACCAAGCCGCCGGTCATCCGGACGGCCCGCGCGGTGCTCGCGTCGGTCAACGTCTGCGCCATCGCCGCCGCGAAGCTGACCATCAAGCCGGACGTCATGCGGGCGGCGGCTTCCGATGAACTGCTGTTCGCCACCGACATCGCCGAGATGCTCGTCGCCAACGGCATGCCGTTCCGCAACGCCCATTCCGTCGTCGGCCAACTCGTCCGCCGGGGCATCACCTTTTCACAACTCCCCCCCGAAGAATGGGAAACGCTGGGGCTGACGGTTTCATCCGAAACGTTCAGTCCGGAGCATTCCGTCGCGGGTCGCAATTCGCACGGCGGCACATCGCCGGAACAGGTCAAAATCCAGATCGCCCGCGCCAAGGCGAACATTTCCCATACGGAGACAGAGCGATGAAAATCGGTTCCTCGACCATCAAGGCCGACCTCGGCCAGAACTTCCCCACGCAGCACGTTTCGCAGCCGCGGGTCGGCGACCTCGCGCTGGTGGAAGTGATCAGCGTGAACGACTCGTATCCCAACCTCGAACTCGCCGACGGTTCACTGGTCCGGCTCGAACCGGGCGACCGCGTACTCGGCGTGTTCGGTTCGCGTCAGGCGCTGCGCGGATTCGTGGGATGCGTGCCGCAGTCGGTCGCGGAAGGCGAAACGCTGGCCCTTCTGAACATGGGCGGCGTCATCGGCCAGTTCATCGACTCGACCACCGCGCTCGGCCAGCCGACGAAGGTCAAGTACCTCGGCAGCCCGGTGGATGCCGAAGGCGTGGTCAACCTTTCGCGGTATGCGCTGCCGGTCTCGAATGAAATCGAGAATCCGCGGCCCATCGTGCTGGTCATCGGAACCTGCATGAACGTGGGCAAAACCGTCACGGCGGCCAAGCTCATCGAAGCCGCCACCGAAGCGGGCCACAAGGTCGGCGCGGCCAAGCTCTCGGGCGTGGGCGCGGTGCGCGACCTGCGGCAGTTTGAAAAGGCCGGCGCGGTGGACGTGAAAAGCTTCCTCGACTGCGGCCTGCCCTCGACGGTGGATGCCGCCGACCTCGCGCCGATCGTCAAGACGGTCGTCAACGCGCTCGACGGCGACCTGCTCATCTTCGAACTCGGCGACGGCATCATGGGCCACTACAAGGTGGAATCGGTCATCAACGACGAAAACATCATGGCCTCGGTCGCGGCGGTCGTGGTCTGCGCGGGCGACCTGATGGCGGCCTACGGCGCGAAGGTCTACCTCGACAAGCTCGGCGTGGCGATTGACGCCTTCAGCGGCCTTGCGACCGAAAACGTCTCCGGCTCGGACTACCTCGAAGACCACTTCAACATCCCGTCCATCAACGGCCTGAAGTACCCGAAAAAGCTGCTCGCCGCGCTCAAGCTCGACCAGAAGCGCGCCACCCCCGCGCTCCTCGCGCTCTCAGCCACGCACTACAAACCGCTCGCGGCAGCGGCGGGACGCTGAAAGACAGTCTTGGAGTCTTGGGGGTCTGGAGAGTCTTGGGAGTCGGAAGCGAAATGATTTCCCGACTGCCTTTGACTCCCGAGACCCTCAAGACGCCCGAGACTCCCAAGACTTTTCCAAGGACTCGATCATGAAAATCCGCACCGCCGTCGCCGGGGCCTCGGGCTATATCGGCGGCGAAATCACCCGTCTTTTACTGCTGCATCCGAATGTCGAGGTCACGGCGGTAACCGGCAACGAGGCTGCGGGCAAGCCGCTCGAAACGGTGCATCCGAATCTGACCGGGACGGGGCTCGTTTTTCAAAAGCTCGAAGACATCGGCGACGCGGACGTGCTCTTTCTCGCGCTGCCGAACGGCGAGGCGATGAAGGCCATCGGGAAGTTTCCCGAAACTGCGCGGATCATCGACGCCTCGGCGGACTTTCGATTGAAGGACCGCGCCGAGTACGAAACGTTTTACAAGGCTGAACACGGTGCCTTCGAACGAACGAGCGAGTTCACCTACGGCTCGCCCGAACTTTTTCCCGAAGACATCGTGAAGGCGCGTCACGTCGCCGCGCCGGGCTGTTTCGCGACCGCAACGATTCTCGCGCTCTATCCGCTGGTGGCGGCAAACCTGCACCGCCACATCGCGGTCAGCGCCGTCACGGGGTCGTCCGGCGCGGGCGTGAAGCCGAAGGTCACGACGCATCATCCGTTCCGCGCGGACAGCTATTTTTCCTACGAAACCTTTACCCACCGACACATTCCCGAAATCCGGCAGGCGCTCGAAACGCGGACGGGTAACCCGGTCGAGTTTGTCTTTCAGCCGCATTCGGGGCCGTTCGTGCGCGGCATTTTCGTGACCGCCTTCATCGGCCTCTCGGAAGAAGTCAGCGGCGAGCGCCTGCATGAAATCTATGCCGAACGATATGCCGGGTCGCCGTTTGTTCGGCTTCAAAAGGATTCGCCCAATATCAAATGGGTTCGCGGAACGAACTTTTGCGATATAAGTGTCCGCTCCGACAGACGGACGGCCATCGTTCACAGCGCCATCGACAACGTATTGAAAGGCGGCGCGTCACAGGCCGTCGAATGTTTCAACCTGATGTACGGCCTCCCGCGTGACGCGGGGCTGCGGTTCTTCGCAACGAATCCCTGAATTGGAGCGCGTTGGAGCGCGGGCATCCTGCCCGCATGAAGAAATTCCAGACATGCGGGCAAGGATGCCCGCGCTCCCATAAAGACATGAATCATTTTATCAACACGGGCGAATTCAACCGCGAATCGCTCGAACGCATCATCGACCACGCCATCGCCCACAAGGGCGAACGCAATCAGGCGCTCGCGGGGAAATCGGTCGCGCTGGTCTTCTTCGACAGTTCCCTGCGGACGCGGACCAGTTTCTCGGTCGGCATCGCGCAACTCGGTGGCAATTCGATGTCGCTCGAAGTCGGCAAGGGGACGTGGAATCTCGAATTCGCCGAAGGCGCGGTGATGGATTCCGACAAGCCCGAGCACGTGAAGGACGCGGCGCGGGTGCTGTCGCGCTACTTCGACGCGATCTGCATTCGCTGTTTCCCCGCGATGCGCAACGCCGAGGAGGACTTCGACGATCCGCTCATCGAATGTTTCCGCCGCTACGCAGAGGTGCCGATCATCAACATGGAATCGTCGCTCTATCATCCGTGCCAGTCGATGGCCGACATGATGACGATCAAGCAGCGCTTCGGTAAAACCGACGGCCTGAAAGTCGCGCTCGCGTGGGCCCCGCACATCAAGGCGCTGCCGACGGCGGTGCCGAATTCGTTCGCCGTGGCGGCGCATCAGTTCGGCTGCGACCTGACCATCGTCGCGCCGCCGGAATACACCCTGCCGGAAAAGGTGATGCGCCAGCTCGGAAACGTGCGGATTTCGCATGACCAGAATCTTCTGAAGACGCAGGACGTGGTCTACGCCAAGTCGTGGGGCTCGATTCTGGATTACGGCGTGCCGCCCGCGACCAAGTACCGCGACTGGATGATCACGCTCGACAAGATCGGGAAGGCGCAGTTCCTGCACTGCATGCCGTTGCGGCGCAATGTCGAAATTGCGGACGACGTCATGGATTCCGCCCAGAACGCGTGCTACGACGAGGCCGAAAACCGGCTGCATGTCCAGAAGTCGATTCTCCTCAACTGCTTTGAGTCCATCTGACCCAATCATGGCCACACTTGACGTCAACGTACTGCGGGAAGCCCTTCCCTACATCAACCGCTTCAAGGGCAAGACCTTCGTGGTGAAATTCGGCGGCGAGGTCGCCGACGACGACGCGACGCTGCTGTCGTTCTGCGAGGAACTGGCGCTATGTTCGCAGGTCGGCATCCGCGTGGTGGTCGTTCATGGCGGCGGCAAGCAGGCGACCGAACTGAGCGAAAAGCTCGGCATCGAGTCGCGCACCATCAACGGTCGGCGCATCACCGACGAGGAAACGCTCGACGTGGTGAAGATGGTGTTCGCCGGGAAGATCAACATCGACATTCTCGGCGCGCTGCGGCGCGCGGGCGTGCCGGCGGTGGGTCTGAGCGGGGTGGACGGCAATATTCTCACCGCCGGCAAGCGGCCGCCGCAAATCGTGGTGGATCGCGAAACGGGCATCCGGCAGACCGTGGACTACGGATTCGTCGGAGATATTTTCGAAGTGGATGCGCGGCTCATCCACACGCTCATCGACAAGGATTTCGTGCCGGTCATCGCCTCGCTCGCGGCGGATGACGAGGGCGAAATCTTCAACGTCAACGCCGATACGGTCGCCGCGGCCATCGCGACCGAAATGCAGGCCGAGAAGCTCATCATGGCGACCAACGTGGACGGCGTGATGAACGCCGACAAGGTCGTGCAAAGCCGATTGACGCTCGACGGGATTACCGAGATGATAGCCGCCAAAGCCATTACCGGCGGAATGATCCCGAAAGTCGAATCCGCGACCAAGGCCGTCCGGACCGGCGTCAAGTCGGTTCACATCATCAACGGCATGAAAGCCGGGGCGCTGTTGCGCGAAGTCTTCACGGAAAGCGGCGACGGGACGATGATTCACCAATGACGCCGGTCAACCACGCCGGATGCGCATTCCGGGCCGGAATCCGATGAAACGACACCCGTTCAATGCCGAATCCTTCCGAAGCTCCCCCGCGGGATGAACGCCAGCACATCCTCGCCCTCGACGGCGTCCGGGGCATCGCCATCCTGATGGTGATGCTCTTTCACTTCCAGACCGAAACGACCGCCCCGAACCGACTGGTCAAGGTCATCTACGCGGCCTTTCACATGGGCCAGACGGGCGTCGATCTGTTCTTCGTGCTTTCGGGATTCCTGATTTCGGGGATTCTGCTCGACGCGAAGGGCGGGCCGCACTTTTTCCGCAATTTCTACATGCGGCGGACGCTGCGGATTTTTCCGCTCTATTACGGCTCGCTCATTCTGCTCAACATCTACGGCTACTTTCGCGGGGATTCGCTGACCAACCAGTCGTGGCTCTGGTTCTACGGCACGAACATCGCGCTGTTCAAGGGCATCCTTCTGCCCGCCGGCCATTTCTGGTCGCTGGCCATCGAGGAACACTTCTATTTTCTCTGGCCGCTGCTCGTGTATGTGTCGAGCCGCCGCGGTTTCGCCTGGATCTGCTGCGGTGCGATCGTGTTCGCCATGACGACGCGCGGGATACTGGGCTACTACGGACTCGACACCTTCTACCTCACGCCCTGTCGGATCGACGGTCTCGCCATCGGCGGGCTGCTGGCGGTTTTCGTGCGCCGCTTTGAAATCCGGCGGATGGTGCCCTACGCCGTGGCGGGCGGCATCGGACTGACCATCCTGCTGGTTCCGGTCTTCATCTTCAAAAGCGGCGACGGCAACCTGCCGCTTCAAACCACCAAGTTCACCCTGCTGAGTCTGGTCTACGGCGCATTGCTGACGGTCGCGGTCGGCTCGCGACCCGACACGCTGGTCGGCAAATTCTTCGCGAACTCATGGCTGCGGTTTTTCGGAAAATACAGCTACGGGCTCTATGTCTTCCACGGCCTGCTCGCGGTGTATTTTTTCGAGCGGGTGTTCCCGATTCCGACCATGACCGCCCTGACTCATTCCAAAATCCTTGGAACCGTCATCAGCATGTCGCTGGCCCTGTTCTTTTCGGTGGCGGCGGCCTGGATAAGCTGGCATGTCTACGAAAAACATTTTCTCAAGCTGAAGTCATTTTTCACGCGCTAGCCGGGCGCACCACCGTTCCTACCTATGCCAAAGGCCCTGCTCGTCCACCCCGGAACCCAACATGCGCCTCGACTGGCGCGGACGCTCATCGACATCGACGCGCTGACGACCTTCTGGACGGGCATTGCGCTCGTTCAGGACGCCCCGCTGACGAAGGCGCTGAACACCCTGCTGCCCGCCGGATTCACCCAGCGCATCGCCAATCGCATCTACCGGGGGATTCCGAAATCCTACCTGCGGGCGATTCCCGCGCTCGAACTCGGGACCATGCTCGCCATCCGGCGCGGACGCCCGCCGCTCGAAGCCTATCTCGAACGCAACCGGCGCTTTCAGGAACGCATTCCCGATTCCGAATTTGCCCGCGCCGACACGGTCATCGGCTTCGACACGTCGTCGTGGATACTGGCCCGGCGCTGCCGGGAATTCGGGAAGCCGTTCATTCTCGACCAGAGCATCGCCCATCCATTGGAGAAGAAGCGCGTTTTCGAACAGGTCGTGGACCGTTTTCCCGACTGGCGCGAAGACCTCGAACCGCCGCTGCCCGCGATGCTCGAACACGAACGGGAGGAACATGCGACGGCAACCCGCATCGTGGTCGCGAGTTCGTTTACCCGTCGGTCGCTGATCGCGCACGGAACGCCCGAGGAACGCATCGTGACGATTCCCTACGGCGTGGACCTCGGGGCGTTTACGCCATCGAACGAACCGCGCGGTAATCGTCCGTTCCGCTTTCTGTTTATCGGATCGGTCACGGCCCGCAAGGGCGTGCCACTGCTCCTCGAAGCCTGGCGGCGGTTGCGCCCGGCCAACGCCGAACTGGTCGTCGTCGGGCCGATTTCCCCGCGCGTCAGGCCGCTGCTGCCAAACCTGCCGGGTCTGAGCGTACTCGGGAAACGTCCGCATTCAGAACTGCCCGACCTGATTCGAACCAGCGACGTCCTGGTTTTTCCAAGTTATTTCGAAGGTTTCGGACTCGTTGTGCTGGAAGCGATGGCGGGCGGATTGCCGGTCATCGCCTCCGACGCGACGGTCGGCTCGGATGTCATCACCGACGGGACCGACGGTTTTCTGATGCAGGCGGATGACGGCGACGGCCTCTGCCGCGCGATGGAACAGGCGATGAGCCAACCCGCGACAATCCGGGAGATGGGGCGGGCGGCACGGACCAAGGCGGAGGCCTATACCTGGGAACGGTACGGCGAACGATGGCGCGAACTGCTGGCGAGCCTGTAGCCGACTTCGTACCTTGCGCGGATTTCCCCTTTTCACTCACTGACCCCTTGTGCAAGCATCGGAATTATCCGTCACTTCAATCAACCGCCCTTTTTGGCATCCATCGGCATAAGCCAGTAACCGTTCGATCAGTCCGCAAAGCAGTATGGACCTTCTATTTAATTTCATCGTTTTCGCGCAGTTGGTGATGATCGCCTTTTCGGCGTACTGGTTTTTCAAGCGCAATGACGAACTGCCCATCATCGTCAGCGGCGTGACGTTCATCTTCAGTTCCTACCGGTTCTATTCCGTTTCCCAGGGAATGGGCGAATGGATTGAAACGACCGTCACCTTCGGGCTGGACTACATCACCGACGATGATGCCTTCCAGGCACTGATCTATATCGCGCTCGGTGAATTCACGCTGCTGCTGACCTACTTCGCCATGATGCGCGAAAAATTGCCGATCCATGTAACGGATCTGAAGGAGAAGAAGCTGTTCCCAGCCCCGGCGGCCTTTATCGCCATCGGATTCGGGGTCTATCTCATGGCGGAACAGTTCCGCGCCTTGAACGAGGACGTCATTCAGAACAGCTATTTCTTCCTGTTCCCGCTGACCCTGATCGGAATGAGCATTCTGCTCGGAACCGGGTGGGTCTTCGGCGGGCTCCCCAGTCGTGCCCACAAGATCGCCTGTCTGGCCTTTTTCGCCTGCGCCGTTTACGCCACGTTCGGGGTCGTGCTCCGGTTCCAGTGTTTCGGCCTGCTCGTCGCCCTCACCACGACTTTCACGTCATTCATGGACCCGCGCAAACGAATGGTCGCGTTGGCCGGAACCATGGTCTTCGGCGCCTTCCTGTTCGGCGCGAGCGGCGCTCTGCGCGCGTCCGACAACTCGCTCGACAAGGTAGCCGGGATCTCGAATACGCGTGGGGCCTTCGACCGCCTGATTGCCGCCGAAGACGCCAACATGCTCGACGGGTTCGTGATTCTCCAGCAGGTGTATCCGAACATGCTCAACTACAGTTGGGGCGGTGAACATCTGGAAATTCTTACCCGCCCGATTCCGCGCTCGATCTGGCCCGACAAGCCGGTGGGCGGATTCGTCAACAAGCTCGGCCTGCGCGACACGGAAAAAGACGGGAACCTCGGCATCTCGCCGTCGATCTACGGGTCGTTCTACGGCGAGGGCGGCGTGCTGGGAATCTTCATTTTTGCGGTCATCTATGCCGCGGCCCTCGCCAAACTGACAACGAATCTGACCAGGAGTCACCCGGTTCTGTATCTCATGGTTCGCGCGACGCTGATTTCCTGGATGTTCCCGCTGCTGCGCGGCGGCGACGTCCCCGGTCTTTATTCGTGGCTGGGAATGTCGGTTCTACCGATTCTGGTTTTCTGCTTTTTCAAGCGGCAGTATCTGTTCAAAACCTTCCAGAAACGTGCCCGGAACCAATCGGCGGCGGATGCGCTTCCGGTGAACGTGGTGGCGACATCGCCGGACGGCACGCCCTCGATGCCGCTGTTGCCGTAATGAAGATTCTCATGACCATACCGGCGGTCGGCCCGGTGTACGGTGGGACCTCGAAAGCCGTTCTCGAACTCTCGCAGGCGCTCGGGCAACGCGGCATCGAACTGGACGTCGTCACGACCAACCTCAACGGCGACCGACCGCTCGACGTCCCGACCGATACGTGGGTAACCGCCGAGAACTACCGGATTCGCTACTTCACCAACGCCCGGGGCGCGAAGTATGTGATGAACGGCGGTCTCATCGGATGGCTGCGCGAAAATCTCGACGCCTACGACCTGATTCACCACAACACGCTTTTCGCGCCCATGATTTCGGCGGCGGCCTGGATCTGCCGCAAACGCGGGAAGCCCTACGTCATGACGCCGCACGGGATGCTCGATACGTGGGCCCTGAAATACAAGGCGTGGAAAAAGACGCCCTACTTCCGGGTCATCGAAAAACCGCTGCTCGACCGGGCGAGCGGCATCCAGACGATTACCTCGACCGAGACCGCTCAGGTCGGAAAACTGGGCATCCGGGCCACGCCGTTTCTCGTGCCGAACGGGGTTCACACGGAAGCCTACACGGGCCCCGCCACCGGCGATCTCTTCCTCGAAACCTTCCCTGAAATGAAGGGGAAACGGATCATTCTCTTTCTCAGCCGGATCGATCCCAAGAAAGGGCTCGACCGCTTCATTCCGGCCTTCGCGAAAGTACGGAAAGACCACCCCGACGCCGCGTTCGTGATTGCCGGACCCGATCTCGTGAATTACAAACCGACGGTCGAGGGATTTCTGGCCGAACATGGCTGCGCGGACGCCGCAATGTTTCCGGGAATGCTCGGCGGCGACCTCAAGCGGTCGGCGCTGGCGGCGGCGGAACTCTACGTCTTACCCTCCTATTCCGAGGGCATGTCGATGTCGGTTCTTGAAGCCATGGCCTGCGGGCTGCCGTGCCTCTTTACAACCGGATGCGGGTTTCCCGAAGCGGCGGCGGCGGACGCGGCGCGCATCGTCGAACCGGAAATCGACGCCTTCGCGCGCGCGCTCGGCGACCTGCTCGCCCATCCGGGCGCCGCGCGGGTCATGGGCGACCGTGCCCGAACCTTTATCGAGGATCAGTACACCTGGCGCCGGGCCGCCGAGAAAATGCACGCCGCCTACGGCACGATGCTGGCCGCAAAACGATGACGACCGTTGACCTTTCAAAATTCGACAACCGGTGGTACCAGCCCGGCGGCGCGTTCAAGCGGCTGGTCTGGCTGCTGGTCAATGCGTACATTTTCAAATCCGACCTGCCCTTTCCGTCATCCTTCAAGTGCGCCCTGCTGCGGCTGTTCGGCGGTCGCATCGGGGTCGGCGTCGTCATCAAGCCCGACGTGAACATCAAGTATCCGTGGTTTCTCGAAATCGGCGACCATACGTGGATCGGCGAGGGCGCGTGGATCGACAACCTCGCGCAGGTCACCATCGGACGCCACGCCTGCGTCTCGCAGGGGGCCTACCTGCTGACCGGCAACCATGATTACAAATCGCCCGCGTTCGATCTGATTGTCGGCCCCATCGTCATCGCGGACGGCGCGTGGATCGGGGCCAGGGCCGTGGTCACGCCGGGCGCGTCCATCGGGTCGCACGCCATCGTGACCGTCGGAAGCGTCATTGGCGGCACTGCCGAGCCATACATGATCTATCGCGGAAATCCGGCCCAGCCGATCCGCAAAAGAGAAATTGCCGACCGCCCGTAACCCCTGGGCCGACGGCGGAAATCGAAGCCACCCCCTTGCCGAAACGCATCATTCTGCTCACCAACTACTTTCATCCGGAAACCGCCGCCGTGGGCGTCTACGCGAAGGAAATCGCGCTCCATCTCAAGGAACGCGGCATCGAGACTTCGGTTGTCACCAGTCGCGCGACCTACCAGCGCGGGGGACGGCTTCCGGTCAACGACGTCATCGAGGGTCTGCCCGTCCGACGCGTCATCGGGACGCGGTTCGACAAGCGCCGCCTGCTCGGACGCATCAGCAACCTCGGCACGTTCCTGCTCGGCGCACTGACGGAGACGGTTTTCGGCTATCGCGGGCACGACACGCTGGTCATCTGCAATGCCCCGCTGTTCGGGGCCATCGGCTGGTTCGGGAAAAAGCTGCGCGGACGGCCCTACGTCTGCATCGTGGAAGACATCTACCCCGAACTCGCCGTCAACCTCGGCGTCTTCGGCGCGCGGTCGCCGATTCGACGCATCTGGGATTTCGTCAACGCCCGCGCCTATTCCAATGCCTCCTCGATCATCACGCTCGGCGAACGCATGCGGGCGGTCATCGAAGGGTCGATGAAACGGGCCGGCTCGAAATGTCCGCCGATTCATGTCATCAACAGTTGGGCCGACGGCGACACCATCCGCCCGCTCGCGAAGTCGGAAAACCCCTTTGCCCGCGAGCATGGGACGGACCGGCGGCTGACGGTGCTCTATTCGGGGAACATGGGCCTCGCCCACGATCTCGAAACCATCCTCGAAGCCGCCGACCGCCTGCGCGACGACGACCGGTTTCACTTTCTCTTCATCGGCGACGGCGGCAAGCGGGCGCTGCTCGAAGAACTGAAGGCCAAAAAGCAGTTGCCGAACGTGGCCTTTCTTCCCTACCAGCCGACCGAAACACTGCCCTATTCGCTCACCTGCGGCGATCTTTCCATCGTCACGATGGAGCGCGGCGTGGAAGGGCTCATCATTCCGAGCAAGATTTACGGCTCGCTCGCCGCCGGACAGGCCATCCTCGGCCTCGTCACCGACCTGACCGAAATCGCCGACATCATCACGGCCCACGAATGCGGGTTTCAGGTCCAGCCGGGCGACGTCGAAGGCGTGGTCGCCAACCTGCGCGCGCTGGCCGACGATCCCGACCGCCTCGAAGCCATGAAGCGCAATGCGCGACGCGGCTTCGATGAGCACTACCGCCGCGAAATCGCGCTGGAGAAATATTTCAAAGCCATCGAATCAGCGTAATCCCGGTGAAACACAAGACTGTTATGGTCTTGGCATTCACGGTTCGAGTTGTTATCTTGCTTCCGCATCGAAGAAGAATTTTTACAGCCGAATACATTTTTTTACAGCCAGACCCAGGGCGACCACGAAGCGGCCACAAGAGCCGCACCGACCCTATCGGTCGAAGAATGAGGAGAACCGCCTTGCTGACCTATACGATCGTATTTCTTATTGCTCTCGGAACGTCGTTTGTACTCACGCCTTTTATTCGCAACCTGGCGCGACGCATCGACTTCATGGACACCCCGTCGGAGCACCGGCAGATTCACACCGTCCCGATCCCTCGGGTCGGCGGAATCGCGATGGTCATCGCGTTCTTTCTGGCGCTGGTGCCGCTCTATTTTCTGGATGGCATCATCACGCAGACACTGCGCGACGGTCGCGAACAACTGGTCAGGTTCGTGATCCCCTGCCTCGCCGTCTTCGTGCTTGGGCTGCTCGACGATATTTACCGGCTGCGTCCGCGAACGAAGTTCATCGGCCAGATCGTCATCGCGGTCTGCTTTCACTTCTTCGCGCAGGGCATCACGTCGCTCCCGAACCCCTTTACCGGCAACACCGTCCAGCTCGGCGCGTGGGGACTCCCGATCACCGTGCTCTGGCTCGTCGGTGTCAGCAACGCCTTCAACCTGATTGACGGCGTGGACGGTCTCTCGGCGGGCTCGGCACTGTTTTCGACGCTGACGATGCTCTATGTCGCCGTCGCCAACCAGAACCTCGCACTGGCGGCGCTGGCCTGCGCGCTGGCCGGCAGCATCGCCGGATTCCTGAAATACAACTTCAATCCGGCGACCGTTTTCATGGGCGACTGCGGCAGTCTCTTCATCGGGTTCACGCTGGCGGCGCTTTCGATACTCGGTTCGCAGAAATCGGTCACCATCGTCACCGTCACGATTCCGCTGCTGGCTTTCGGGCTGCCGGTGATGGAAACGGCGCTCTCCATCGGACGGCGTTTCCTTTCGGGCAAGCCGGTTTTCGGCGCGGACCGGCGGCACATCCACCATCAACTGCTGGCGCGCGGCTTCTCGCAACGCAAAACGACGATTCTGCTCTACGCGGCGTCGGCCTTTTTCGCCCTGATGAGCCTGCTCGCCTACAACTCGCCGAACCGGCTGCTCGGATTGATCCTGCTCACGCTGGGTCTGGCCCTCTGGATCGCCATCCAGCATCTGGGCTACCACGAATTCGGCGAAATCGGGCGCGTCCTTCAACGCTCACTCAGCCAGCGAGCGGTCATCGCCAACAACATCCAGGTTCAAAACCTCGTTCAGGCATTGCGCGCATCGAAGAATCACGACGAATTTTTCACCCACCTCGGCGAATGCTTTGAGGCCACCGATTTCACGCAGGTCCGCCTCCACCTTCCGCTCAAGCTGGCGTGGCAGATTCGGGAACATGCCTACTTCCGGTTCTCGCGCCACGATGACTTCGTGACCGCGGTCTGGACCGAGGATGGGCAGCCGGAACACCTTCCCCACACGGCCAAACTCAGCCTTCCGCTCTGTTTCCATGAAAACGAATTCGGACGCATGGACCTCCACCGCCTGCCCGATACGACGTTCCTCTTCGATGTGAATCTGCTGTTCGGAAAACTCCGCGAAGTTACGGAAGAAACCCTGATTCGACTCGGCGAAGACCCGAGCCAGACACGCGAGCCCTCCGGCGACTTCAATGAAATGCGCCTCACCGAACGGCAAGCCTGAAGGAGAATGCGGAATATCGAATATCGAATGCGGAATAAAGAAAACGCGGGGTTTCATCAGAAATCGCTTGACTCGCGGAATCTCTGACTACAATTCAACGCATTCCGCATTCCGCATTCCGCATTCCGCATTCCGCATTCCGCATTCCGCATTCCGCATTCCGCATTCCCGTCACTCATCCAGCTTGATGCCGAACCGTTCGGCCATGCGGTAGAGCGTACGGCGGTCGATGCCCATGATTTCGGCGGCGCGGGTTCGATTGCCCTGAACGGCATCCAGTACGTGAATCAGGTACTGGCGTTCGAGGTCGTCGAGCGTGGGGAGTTGTGAAAAAAGTTCGGTTTGAAGCGACGGACGCCGGATGGACCGGGCGCGCAGTTCGGGTGATTGCAGCTTGGTCGGAAAATTCTCCGGGATGACGACCGAGCCACGGGCATGCAGCGCGGCGTACTCGACCGCCGCCTGCAACTCGCGCACGTTGCCGGGAAAGTCGTAGACCGAGAGCAGGTTGATGGCCGTTTCGTCGAACCGCAGCTTGCGTCCGACATTGCCCGAAGCAACGCGCAGAAACCGCTCGGCGAGCAGCGGAATATCCGTCCGGCGCTCGCGCAGGGACGGCACCCGGAGCGTCACGACGCTCAGCCGATAGTACAAATCCTTTCGGAATTTCCCCGTCGTCACTTCCTCTTCAAGATTGCGATTGGTCGCCGCCACCACGCGGGCATCCACCGTCTGCGATTTCGAAGCGCCGACCCGCCGGATTTCGCCTTCCTGAAGCGCCCGCAACAGTTTCACCTGCATGGCCGGGCTGGTTTCGCCGATTTCATCGAGAAACAGCGTGCCGCCCTCGGCTTCCTCCCACAATCCCTTCCGATCGATGGTCGCGCCGGTGAACGACCCCTTTACGTGGCCGAACAGTTCCGCCTCCAGCATCGTCTCGGTCAGCGCGCCGCAGTTGACCGCGATGAACGGCGCGGCGGAGCGCGGTCCGTGGTGGTGAATGGCCTTAGCGACGAGTTCCTTGCCGGTCCCCGACTCGCCGATGAGCAAAACGGTCGAACGGGCCGGCGCGACGCGCGCGATTTCCTTGTACAGGTCGATCATCTGCGCCGACCGACCGACCATGCCGGTATCGGCGTAACGGGTCGAAAGTTCGGATTCGGTGACCGGTTCGGCAGCGTTGTCGTTTCCGCGCGCCAGCGCCGCCCGGGCCGCCGACACGACCTCATCCACCTTGAAGGGCTTGGAAATGAAATCCCACGCGCCTTCCCGCGAGGCGAGCACGGCGGTTTCAAGCGTACCGAACCCCGTGACCAGAATGACCGGGCAGCGATCGTGAAACGTGCTCAGAAGGTCGAGACCGTTGGTTTCGGCTTCGAGATTCACATCGGTCACGACCAGATCGAACGGCGTTTTTGCAAAGAGCTGTCGGGCGTCCTCGGGCGCGATGGAAATTTCGACGTTCCATCCCTGCGCGAGAAAGATTTCGCGCAGCAGTTCGCACGAGGCGCGGTCGTCATCGACGACGAGAATGTTTTTCTTCATGAACGATGTTCCTCGATAGCCGGAAATTTCAGCCGCAGAGTGGTCCCCTTGCCGACCACGCTGACGATCTCGATGTCGCCGTCGTGTTCGCGGACAATCTGCCGGGTGACGACCAGTCCCAGACCGGTGCCGCGACCGCGCTCCTTGGTGGTGAAAAACGCATCGAACGCCCGGGCGCGCACCGATTCGGGCATGCCGGTTCCGGTATCGGAAACCTCGACGATGACGTCGCGCTTCCCGGAATGGTCCTCGGCTGGCCGCGCGCGACTGGTGATGGTGAGCGTGCCGCCGCCGGGCATGGCGTCGAGGGCGTTGTTGATGAGATTGATGAAAACCTGCTGCAACCGGTCGAACGTGCCCGAAATGCGCGGCAGATCGCTTTCCATGTCGGCGTCGAGCACCACCTGACGGGCATCGAGCGCGGGATGGGTGACTTCGAAAATGCGCTCCAGCAGGGCGTTGAGGTCGACCGGCGCGCGTTCGGTATCCTCGGGGCGGGTCCGGTCGAGCATGCCCCGCACGATGCGTTCGATGCGCTCGATCTGGACGCCGATGGTCTCGATGCGGGTCCGCGCGCGCGCATCTCCATTCAAACCGGCTCCAAGCAACTGGACGTGACCGCTGATGAGATTGAGCGGCGTGCCGACTTCATGGGCGAATTGCGCGGCGGTCTGTCCGGCGGCGGCGAGGCGTTCCATTTCGGTCAGGCGGCGCGTGGTTTCCCAGAGTTCCCGGTTCAGATCTTCAAGCTGGGCATTGCGTTCGGAGAGTTCGGCGGTCGCCTCGGCAATTTTCTGTTCGAGCGACTGGCGGCGTAATTCGCGCTCATCGGTCATGGTGCGGACCTGCGCGAGCATCTTGTTGTATCCGACGGCCAGACGACCGAGTTCGTCGTCCGCCACATCCACCAGCGTCGCGGTGAGGTCGCCCTTTTCGACCCGTTCCATCGCCCCCAGTAAACGCCCGATGGGGCGATAGATCATGCGGCGGAACAGCAGATAGATGCCGAGTGTGATGCAGACGAAGCTGGCAGCCACCATCCAGAAAGCGAGGTTTCGATAGCGCACGGCGATGAGCGGCGTGGCCTCGCGGCGCTCGACGAGTTCGACCCAGCCGTTGAGCCGTCCGCCGCGACTGATTGGCGCAAAGACGCGGTAGGTCAGATCGCCCGCCGACCGGACCTGCGTCGTGACCGTTCGCGGGACCGCCGCGTTTTTGGCCAGTCCGGCGACTTCGTCGGGCGAGGTGTCGGACAATCCCTCGTCGCCCAGCGTGGCCGCGATCTTGAACGCCGCGTTCGAGCGTTCCCAGACGCGGATGCCGACGACGCCGGGACGCGACGCCTTGGCGAGCGCAATCAGCCGGACCAGTCCCTGCGGATCGTAAGGCGCGGGAATCCGACCGATCTGATCGGCCACGTTGACCGCCTGAAGTTCCGCCCGGGCCCGCTGCTCGTCGCGCAGCAGCTTTGAGACCTCGGCACTCGAAATCGCCAGAAACAACGCCAGAATTCCGATGGAAATCACCGAAGCGAGCAGCGTCGTCCGCGTATGGAGTTTGAGGGAAAGCATCGTCGGGGGGCGTTCCGAAATGTGAAAGTAGATTTCCAAGGCCGAAGCAATTTGTTTATTATGGCCTCTTTCTTTCGTGGACGGAAATTTTGAAATGAGAAACCCGCACTATCAAGACGCCGCGCAGTTGCGCGAGGCATACGCCGCACTCCGCCGGACCGCGCCGCGCCTGCGCATCCGCGATGCCGCCAGCCAGCTCGGCGTCTCGGAACTGGAACTGGTCTGCCTCAACCTGGGCGAGACGGTTGCCCTCCTGAAACCCGATTTCGACGGCCTGCTCGACGCACTTCCCGCGCTCGGAAGGGTGATGCTGCTGACCCGTAACGATTTTGCCGTCCACGAGCGCAAGGCGGTTTTCCCCTCGCTCGTCAGAAACGGCAACACCGCGAGCGGCAGGAACGACGATATCCATCTTCGCTTCCTCCTTGAAGACTGGAAATTTGCCCTCACGATTACCGAAGGCGGACCGCGCGGCATGCAGCGCAGTGTTCAGTTCTTCGACATCGCGGGCGATGCCATCCACAAGGTTTATCTCACGGCAGACAGCGATGAAGCCGCTTTCGAAGCCCTCATCGACCACTTCCGAAACGAG
>JAAFHI010000970.1 GCA_013298335.1 Actinomycetota bacterium | reverse complement strand
TTTTTTTTTTTGGTCGCATGAACCAATCAAGGCGGAAGCCCGGAAATCCCCCGCGCTTCCGCCTTTTTCCATTGACGACCCGTCGTTGAACCGGTCACAAAACGTTTTCCGGAAACCACTTCGAATCCGCTCCGACCCTGAACCAGAGGCTTCGTTCCACATGCCTGAAAAACGACTTCGCCGCCGGGCGCTCTCCGTCCCGGTTTCGCTCCTGCTGGCCGTTTCCCTGCTTTTCCTGCCCGGCGCGGCGCGGCAGCGCGACACCGGCCCGATTCCGCTTTCGACCGTGGAGACCATCCACGAAGACGCCATCGCCGGGCCGTGCGACAACGCGCAACGGCAGGCGGCGGCCATCGCCCTGTTCAAAAAAATGGGGGCGACCGATGCCGACATCAAGGTCGAGAAGTTCAAGGATGTCGAAAACGTCGTTCTCACGCTCGCACCCGACACCGCCGGAGACGACGGCATCCTCGTGGTCGGCGCGCATTACGACAAGGTCAGGGAAGGGTGCGGCGCGGTCGATAACTGGACCGGCATCACGATTGTCGCGCACCTCTACCGCTCGCTGAAAAATGCGCCGCGCAGAAAAAAGATCCTCTTCGTGGCCTTCGGGCGCGAGGAAGAGGGACTGGTCGGCTCGAAGGCGATGGTCAAGGCGATTCCCAAGGAACAACTGCCGAACTACTGCGCGATGGTGAATCTCGACAGCTTCGGACAGGCCGCGCCGCAGGTCATCACCAATCTGTCCGCGCCAAAACTGACCGCGCTGGCGGAACGCACCGCCAAGGAGATGAAGGTCACCTTCGATCAGTCCGCGATTGAAGGCGTGGACGCCGATTCGAGTCCGTTCAAGGGACGCGGCATTCCGTCCGTCACGCTGCACGGCCTGTCGAACGGCTTTCTGACGCTGATCCATTCGAAAAACGATACCGCCGATAAGATCAAGCCCCTGAGTACGTATCTCGGCTACCGGCTCGCCTTTCAGATGCTGGTCAAGCTCGACGCGACCAAATGCCGGGAACTGTGAAAACCGAGACTGGGAGACTGGGAGACTGGGAGACTGGGAGAAGAATATCCCGGTTGAAAGAGACGCAAGGATTTTTTTCATCCTTCATCCCTCATCCTTCATCCTTTCTCCCTCATCCTTTCTCCCCCAGCAGCGGTTCCAGGCGTCGCTTCAGTTCGACCTTGCCCCGGAAGATGCGTGACTTCACGGTGCCGACGGCGACGCCCATGATCTCGGCGATTTCCTCGCAGGTCAGCCCTTCGTACTCCTTCATGATGATGGCGTCGCGGAAATCGGGTTCGATGGTGGCGAGAGCCTCGCGGACGAGCCGCGCACGCTCGGCCTCGACGACGTTGCGTTCCGGGGAATCGGTGCTGACCGCCTCGTAACGCGGCGGGGCGTCCTCGTCGTCGGAGATCCCCTTGTCGGCGACCATCACCTTGTGTTCGCTGCGGCGCAGGTCGCTGATGGCCCGGTTGAAGGCGATCCGGTAGAAGTAGGTCTTGACCGAGGCTTCGCCGCGCCACTCGCGGGCATGCTCGACCACCGCCACGAACACTTCCTGACACAGGTCCTCGGCCCGCGCCGGGCTTCCCAATTTGCGCGCCAGAAACCGGTAAATCGGCATCCGGTAGCGGGTATAGAGGGTCGCGAACGCGGTTTCGTCGCCTTCCTGAAAGGCGCGCATCAGGGTTTCATCCGTGACCATGCCCGACGTGAACGCCCTCCCGGACGCCGAAAAGTGAGATCAGATGCTTGCGTTGCCGACCGTCGACGATGAAGAGCAGGTAGTCGCCGCGTTCGATCAGGATGCCGTCGTCCGGCAGTTTGATGGTGCGCCGGACACCGTCGGCGATCTTCACGATGCCGACGGGCAGACAGTTGTACTTCGCTTTCATCTCCGCAAACAACTCCCCGTAGCGGCGATTCGCGAAGGGATTCGTTTCGGTGACCAGATACTGCTGGATGTCGATGTCGTCGTCCTTGCCGCTGTCGAACGTCAGCAGGTCCTGTCCGTAGGCCGCCGCGTCGGGTTCGAACATGTAGCTCGCCACCAGCCGGGCGGCGATCTCGTTCCTCGAAATGGCATAGGTGACGCCGACGCTCCGGAACGTCTCCTTGAGTTGCTGGTCATCGAGCGTCACGACCAGATTCAGACCGGCGTGAAGTCGCCGCAGATTCACCGCCGCCACGAGTTTTTCGGCGTCCGACGCGAAATTCAGATAGACGACCCCGGCCTTGTCCAGATTGGCGAGGTCGAGCAGTTTCGT
>JAAFHI010000170.1 GCA_013298335.1 Actinomycetota bacterium | reverse complement strand
GCATAAAACGTGGTCAGCCGGTAGGTCGCCTCAATGGTCAGATTCGGAGTCTGCTCCTTGGCCTGCCGGATTTCGACGTCGGAAACGCTGACGATGCGCGGGAAACTGGCGATGTGCTCGAAAAATTTCCCGAGTCGGGCATAGGTCGTGCCGACCTTCATGGTGACCGACTTTTCCTTGAAGAATTCCCGGGGCTGCGCCGGGCTCGGCGTGAATTCCCGGATGACCGTCAGGTCGGAACGGGCCTGATTCTGAAGGTCGCCGAGGGTCGCGGAAATCCGGACTTCTTCCGGAATGCGTTCACGATAGGACCGAAGATCGGACAGCATCTGGTCAATGGCCTTCTTGTAGTCGTTGAGCTGAACGCGGACGACTTCCAGTTCGCGGTTCTTTTCCTCGATTTTGACGGCTTCCTTGTCGGTTTTCTCGGCTTCGGTGCGGACATCCTGAAACATCAGGGTGTCCATCAGCAGGATGATGACCCCGACCCCGACGATGACAATCAGGATTTGCGCCCAGAGCGGGATGCGGGAAAGAAAATTGCCTTCTGCCATGTGAACCTCTCTTTAGGAATCAATTCCCATTTCTCAACTGAACCGACTCGGTCAAACGGTCGCGTTCCGAGTTATTTCGCCGCCGTCTGGGCACCGCCCGCGGGGGCCGCCGGCTGGGGCGGGTTGTACACGCAGGAGATGGTGAATTTCAGGGACTGCTGTTCGGACGGATCGGGAAGGGGATTGGCCGCTTCCGTGAACTTCGGATCGACGTTGGTAAACAGCCCGTTCGAGCGAAGTTCGAGCTGCTGCGCGAACTGGGTGACCAGATTGCGGTCCTTCTCGACCAGTCCCTCGATGGTCACGACCGTTCCCCGCAGGGAAATCCGGTCCAGCTTGACGCCCTTGGGAATCCGTTCGTTGATGAGCGACATCAGCGCGACCGGCCCCCGGCGCTCGGCATCCAGTTTGCGGATGATGTTGAGCCGGCCTTCGACCAGTTCCTTCTTCTTGAGGTACTCGTCCCGCTCCTTTTTCACCTTTTCCAGTTCGGCGGCGGCGGTTTGAGCCTTTTGAAGACGTGTTTTCGCCTCGGTCAGCTTCTGGTTCGACTTGACGCTGTCGATAATGTACGCCGTGACGATCGCGAGCAGCGCGAAGACCAGCAGGATGATCTGCCCGGTGACACGCGCCGGCGCGGGACTTGGCGCCGTCTTTTCGGCAACCGCGTTCGAAAGCAAGTTAATCGTCGGCATATCGTCAAATCAGTCCGTTCCGTTCTCGTGTGGCACGCTCGGGACGGACCGCCTTTCATTCTTCTGGGTTCCTGCAAATTTGACCTTGCAAAAACGAATCACATGGTTCGGCTCGCCAATCCGACGGCCACGGCCATATTGGGCGACAGTTCGCGAATGTACTCTTCGTCGAACTTCTTGCTGTTGAAGCGGATATTTCGAAACGCGTCGAATTTTTCGACCGGAATCCCGAACCGTTCGGAAAAGGAGGAGGTCAGCGAACGCACTTTTGAACTTCCGCCGGCCACCAGCACGCGGTCAATCTGGGCCGAATCGCCCATCTGACTCGTCGCGCGCCAGAAATCGAGCGTTTTCTGGACTTCCATCGCCAGAATGTCGGTCACGGAGTCGATCAGCGGCTGCGCGTCGTCGGGCTGGAGACCGTTTTCGGTCGGCACGCCCCGCTTGAGCGCCTCGGCCTGCTCGAACGTGAGGTTGAGTTCTTTCTGGAGCAGGTCGGTGTATTGATTGCCACCCGCCGAAATGTCACGGGTGAACAGGGAGGTATCGCCCCGGACGATGTTCACGCTCGTCACGCTCGCCCCGACATCGAGGAGGGCGACGGTCGTCGTCGGCATCGGCTGGTAGTTGAGGTTGTAGGCGTTCTGCATGGCGAACGCATCGACATCCATAAAAACCGGAATCCGACCGGCCTGGGAGATGACGGTCGTGTACTGCGCGATTTTGTCCCGTTTGCAGGCAATCAGCAGCACCTGCATGCTCCCGCTCGCCGGATCGCGACCGAGGACCGAGTAGTCGAGATTGACGTCCTGAATGTCGAACGGAATGTGCTGCTCGGCTTCCCAGTTGATGCGTTCCTGGAGTTCTTCGTCGGACATGTAGGGAACGTCGATCTTCTTGATGATGACCGAGTGACCCGACACGGAAGTCCCGACTTCGCGGGTTTTGATGCCCTGTTCCGTAAAAATGCGGCTGATGACGTCGCTGACGTGGTTGAGGTCGATGATGTGACCGTCAACGATGGTATCGGACAGCAGCGGAACATGCCCGATGGAAACCAGTTCGAAGCCGCCCTTGCCGATCGGCTTCATTTCGACGGCCTTGATGGCGCTCGATCCGATATCGACGCCGACCAGACTCTTGCTCCCCCCAAAAAGACCCATAGTGGTTACGATCTCCGTTCCTGAAAGCTGCCCCGACACAATTTGAGACGACACGTACCGTCAGAGGTAGGGAAAGACCTCCGGCAAAGCGCAACGACGCTGAGGTCGTTATCGACTGTTTTCAGGATTGGAGCGAATCGGCGTTCGAGACGTTGGAGGCGGTGATGGTTCACCGATTGAAGGCGAGTGCGGGAGTGCGCTCACCCGGCCTTTTGATTCGTAAAGCAATCCGAAAAACTGAGAATGCCCTGCCGGAATTGGTAACTTTTCCGAAACTACCCTGGCTCGGTGACGCCCTTGATCGATGCGGAAGGGGCTGAATGCACCCGGTGAGATTGACCGCCGGAAACCCTAGATGAAAAAACCTTTATGTACTTGAGTGCCACATAATTACCACCCACCCTATAGGCCGTCAACCTTTTTTTGGGTAGCGGCTCGAACCGGACTGGGAAAGTGGTGAAAGGAAGCGGGCTTTTCCAGATGCGTCCTGAATTTTTGTCGTGATTGTCAGGGGAAGGCGAAACCGGGTAGAGTCGGCGGCGTGAATTCACGACTCAAATCGCCATTCTTCAGGCTGTCCGCGCTCGGCTTTTTTCTGGTCATCGTCGGCGTCGTCGGATACCTCGCGTTCGGACGCAAACCACCCCGGGTCGATATGGCCCGCTACGTCCCCGCCGACGCGATCCTCTTCGCCGAAATCGGCGATGTTCCCGACACCGTGACCCGGCTGACCGAAACCGATTTCTGGCGCGGACTGCGCCCAGCCATCGGTTTTCCCGACCAGCTTCTCTATCTCGGAACCGGCGCGGGCGTCATCGGACAACTCGACCTCGGCCCCGACGAGGCCCGCCTGCTCGGTCGCGCGCAGTGGTCCGTGGTCGTGACCGGTGTCGCCACCGAGGGCAAGCCGGTCGTCACGCCGCCGAAGCCCGCCGCGCCGGTTCCTCCCGCCGACGGAAAAAAGAACGCCCCTCCCAATGCAAAAACGGGTGCAAAAACCGAGGCCGAACCGGAAGGGACGCTCGGCGTCGAACTGAGCGTGAAACCGCGCCTGGCCGTCGTCATCAAGACCAATCTTTCGGCGGATCGGGTGACAGCACTGGTGTCCGCGCGGCTGCCGCTCCTGGCCCGCAAACTCCTCGGAACCGAGGCCGTCCGCGAGGAATCGAATTATCAGCAAATCCCGGTCGTCAGGTTCCGGGCACCCGGCGGTTCGAAGGCGCTGGTCTCCGCCGCCGTCGGCGACATTCTCATCGTCGGCAACGACGAACCGACCCTGAACGCCTGTCTCGACACGATTGCCGGTCGACGCCCGGCGCTGGCCGCCGCGCCCGTGCTCGCCCCCGCGCGCGCCGCCGTGAACGCCGACACCGCCGCCCTCTTCGCCTTCATCAATCCGACCGGACTCGCCCAGCTCGGACAGTTCGGGTTCGGAATCCTTCCCGAATCAATCGCATCCAATCCCGCAGCTCAGACGCTGGTTGAATCGGCGGTGAAGGGAATGACCGACGGACTCAGCTACAGCGCGAGCATCGAGAACGGACGGGTCTGCGACCGCTACCATCTGTCGCTCCACGCCGAAGCCTCCGCCGCCCTGCGTCCGCACGCGGGGACGCTCGCCCATCCGCCGCGCGCGCTCGAACTCGTGCCCGGCGACGGCATCGCGACCTGCTCGGTCATGGCGGTCCAGCATCCCTTCGAGGCGACCGAAAAAGTTCAGCAGGCGATTTCGGCCCGGAGCAACATCGCCGTGGCCTTTCTGATGCGCGAAGTCTTCAACGCCCTGCGCGCGCGCTACGGTCTCGGCCCGCGCGACACGCTCGACGACGCCCTCGGGCAGGAAATCGCCCACGTCACCTTCGCCAACCGGGATTCCGTCTGGATGGTTGAAGTTCGCGACCGGGTCCGCGTGCTGCCGGTCCTCGACCGGTACCTCCGCGCGGAAAACGCCACCATTTCCAACGAATCCATCAACGGCGTCGATCTGGTCGTGTCGTCCAACCCGGACGGACGCGCCGCCGGCTTCCTCGGAGACTTCCTCGTTGTCGGCCCGAAGGACACCGTCAAGGCGATCATTCTCTCCCGCGGCAAGCCGGTGGCCGGCGTCATCTCCGTCCTGCGCGAGAAACAGGGCACGGACGCCGCCGTATTCTCGATTTCCGTCAAAAGCGACCGGGAGGAACTGGAAGCGCTCACGCTCGGCATCGCCAAGGCCGCCCACGCCGGTGACGCCACCCCGGAACGGCTGCGCGACCCGAAAGTCCGCGCCTTTCTCGACGCGCAACCGCCCGCCGTCGGCAAAACCGAGTTGCGGCCCGACGGGCTCTACAGTGAAACTCGCTCCGCCGCCGGAAATTTCGCCCTTTTCGCCGCGCTCATCGGTCCGGATGAGCCGGTAACGCCGAAGGCGAGCAGTTAGTGGTTAGTCGTCAGTAGTTAGTAAAATCCCAGGTTTCCCAACGGCCTGTTTCTTGCACAAACAACGACTATCAACCACTGTCCACTGCTTGCTAACTGCTAACTGCTAACTGCTAACCGCTAACTACTACCCGCATGCCTAACGCCGAAATCATCGCCATCGGATCGGAACTGCTGACGCCGTTTCGGTCGGACACCAATTCGCTCTGGCTGACCGGGGAACTCAACGCGCTCGGGATCACGGTCCGGCAGAAAAGCATCGTCGGTGACGACGAGCAGTGCCTTGAGGAATCCTTGCGCGACGCCCTCAAGCGGTCTCCCATCATTATTAGTACTGGCGGTCTCGGGCCGACCGAGGACGACATCACCCGCAAGGTGTTCGCCCGCGTACTCAAGCGTCCGCTCGTCCTGCACCACGACATTCTCGACCGCATCCGGCATCTGTTCGAAAGTCGCGGCATGAAGATGTCGTCGAACAACGAGCGGCAGGCGCTGATTCCGCGCGATGCCGAGCCGATGACGAATCACCACGGCACCGCGCCGGGCATCCTTATTCATGAAGGGGATTGCCTGATTGCGATGCTGCCCGGTCCGCCGCGCGAGATGAAGCCGATGTTTACGAGCTACGTCCGCCCGGTGCTCGAACCGCTGGCGGGAAATCTCCGCATGCGCACCCGCATGCTGCGCGTGTCGGGCATGGGCGAGTCGCAGGTGGACAGCCTCATCTCTCCCATTTACATGCGTTACAACAATCCGGTCACGACCATCCTGTTCAATAACACGGAAGTCGAACTGCACTTCACGGCGTCCGCGCCGACCGAGGGCGAAGCCGAAAAGCTGCTCGACGAAGTCTGTTTCAAGGTCGAGGAGGCGCTCGGCGAGAACATTTTCTCGCACCGGGGGGAAACGCTCGAAGAAATCATCGGTCTGCGGCTGACGGTGAAGGGCTACACCATCGCCACTGCCGAAAGTTGCACCGGTGGCCTCATCGCCAAGCGGCTGACCGACGTTCCGGGAAGCTCGAAGTATTTTCTGGAAGGCGTGGTCGCCTATTCGAACGAGGCCAAAACCCGGCTGCTGGACGTTCCGGAAGCGCTGATCGCCGAACACGGTGCGGTCAGCCCGGAAGTGGCGGAAGCGATGGCGGTGGGAATCAAGGAACGTTCGGGCGCGACGTTCGGCGTGAGCGTCACGGGCATCGCCGGTCCCGACGGCGGTACGGAAGAAAAGCCGGTCGGACTCGTCTACGTCGGGCTCGCGAGCGATTTCCACGTCAAGCACCGGAAGTTCATCCTGCCCGGCGACCGCGAACGCATCCGCTTCCTCACCTCGCAGGCCGCGCTCGACCTCGTCCGCCGCAACTATCTTTTGTAATTGGACCGCGCCTTGGACCGCGCGCACCCTGCGCGCAAAAATGCCCGCGTCAACTTCAACGCGGGCATTCCTATTTGTAACGGCTGACCTGTTTCACCCACCGCCCGCGGACCTTTTTCAACAGTGTCCGCAACCGGTACCCGTTTTCCATCTGTGTGACGGTTATTCTCTCGATCAGCACCGGTCGGTTGTTCACGAGCCGGTAGTACTCCTCCCCGATCGTGTTTTTCCCTCTGAAATCGGCAATCACCTGGCGGCCTCCTGGAAAACGCCGAAACATGCCGATGAATTTGCCGGTCGTCAGGCGCGACAGTTCCGGATGATGGACGAACCGTCCCGCTTTCTTGTCGAAAAGAAAGACTTCGTACGAGGTTGAACCGTTCCAGGCGTGGAAGCCGTTGCAGATCGCCAGATCTTCCTCGCCGTCGAAGTTGAAGTCATCAACCATAAAGCTGTATTCCGTGTCGTACATCACATGGAGGCGCGACTGGATGGCCTGATTCCACTGAAGGAAGTTGGCGTTGACCTGAATGGACTCAAGTTTCAGAACCTGAAAGGGTTTTTCATCGCCTTTTCGGGAAATTGAAACGGTCCCCGGCGCGTTGACTCTGGGCCGTTCCAGATACCGATCTTCCGGCGGGAGCGAGAGGTCAACCCGGAGGGTGTACTTTTTGAAAATTGAATCCAGGATGAGGGGGTTCTGGCCGAACACGGGAGCGGCGCAGAAAAGAAGAAACGCCAAAAGTCCGAGGATTC
>JAAFHI010000086.1 GCA_013298335.1 Actinomycetota bacterium | reverse complement strand
CGCCGCCACCACCGGAATTGGTGGAAAAAAAGATTTCGCGTCCAACGCGGAGAAAGAACGGCGACGGCGTCCCCCCGTTTTTTTCTGCGCGTCCCGCCGGGACGCGATTGATCTTTGGGGAACGTGTACCGGTGGTGGCGGCGATGCCTCCGGCATTCGCCTGACCACCGGCTACACTCTGTGCATCCCTCCGGGATGCGGGTTGGCGGTCGAGAACCGACATTCAAACCCAAACTTTCTGGGCCGGAATTTCCCCACGGGGCGCACAAACGATTGCGCGGACGGTTCGAATCTCCGCGCGGGTCGTTTTGAAGGCATCCCGGAGGGATGCCGAGAATGTAGCCGGTGGTCAGGCGCACGCCGGAGGCGTCGCCGCCACCACCGGAATCGGCGGGAAAAAAGATTTCGCGTCCCGGAGGGACGCGGAGAAAGAACGGCGACGGCGTATCCCCGTTTTATTCTGCGCGTCCCTCCGGGACGCGATTGATCTTTGGGGAACGTGAACCGGTGGTGGCGGCGATGCCTCCGGCATTCGCCTGACCACCGGCTACACTCTGTGCATCCCTCCGGGATGCGGATTTGCCGTCGAGAACCGACATTCAAATCCGAACTTCCAGGCCGGAATTTCTCCACGGGGCATGTGAACAATTGCGCGTACCGTTCGAATCTCCGCGCGAGTCGTTTTGAAGGCATCCCGGAGGGATGCCGAGAATGTAGCCGGTGGTCAGGCGCACGCCGGAGGCGTCGCCGCCACCACCGGAATCGGTGGAAAGAAAAAATTCGCGTCCCTTCAGGACGCGATTGATCTTTGGGGAACGTGTACCGGTGGCGGCGACGATGCCTCCGGCATTCGCCTGACCACCGGCTACACTCTGTGCATCCCTCCGGGATACCCGGCGGTTGCCGATACACCCAACGCCGACTTCAGGGCCGGGTTTTACTGCGAAGGCCGTGCAAACGATTGCGCGGGGTGGTTTGAACACAAAAAAATTCCGCATTCGATATTCCGCATTCCGCATTCCATGAAAAAGGCCGCGAGGATTTCTCCCCGCGGCCTTCTGTTTTGTGGCGGAACGCCGGAGCGTCCCGCCGAGGTTGGTTGTACTACTTGCGGCGCAGGGCGGCGGGCTGGTTGGCCCGCGTGCCCGCCACGTCGGTCGTCCGGACGGTCCGGACCACCTTGCCGTTGTCGATTTCGAACGACAGCGGCGCGGTCGCCGCCATCAGCGACTTGCCTGCCGGGATGGCCGAAGAACTGCCGCCCGAGAAGATGCCGCCGAAGACGTTGATGACGAAGCGGAAGCGCCGCGCGGTCGGAAGCGCGATGCGGAAGGTAACGTTCGCCGACTGGCCCGGAGCGAGCGTCGCCGGTGAACTGATGGTCTGAACTGCACCGACCAGACCGCCGGCGGTGCAGGTCGCGCCGTCCGCCGACATGAGCCGGAACGGACTCGCCGGAGGCGCGCCGCCGGTTTCGGAAAGTTCGACCACCTGGGCCGACAGCGAGCAGAGGGTCTGCGAACTGACGTTGGTGATGGTCGCGTTGAGCACGTAGTCGTTCGAGTAGCCCTGCGCGCCGCAGGTCGGCGCCTGCAACGAACCGCTGCCCGTGAACGAGACGAGCGAGTTGATGTTGGCCGGAGCGCCGCAGCTTCCGCCGCCGCCGCAGCCGCCGGAACCCGGCGTGCAGGTGAAGCCCGCCGAAAGCGACATGGCGTCAACCCGCCAGTTGGGGTTACCCGCCGACGTCGAAGAGTCGAACCCGGCGCGCCACCGGAACCGGATGGTCTGGCCGTTGAGCGTGGCCGGCAGCGAAAGCGTGGAGGTGACGTAGGCCGTCTGCTGTCTCACCCACGCAGCACGTCCGGCGAGCGGATTACTGAAGCTCGACGAAATCGTGCCGGTGTAGCCGCCGGAGGTGAACGATCCGCCGACCGCCCCGCTGGTGACGTCGTTAAAGGTCGTGCCGTTGTCGGTGGTGATTTCGAGCACGCCGCCGTCGAAGGACGACGTCGCACTTTCAAAGTTCCACGCATGGCGGAAGGTGAAGGTCGTCGCGGTCGGTCCCGCCGGAAGCGCGATCGCCGGGCTGACGAGACTGTTGCTGGAAACGCTTGCCGAGCCGTTGGTGAAGGCCACGTTCGGCGCGCTGTCGGCGCCGGTCGCGGTCGTTGCCCAGGCGGCGGGCGGCGTCGTGCCGGTCTGCTGCGTGGTCCATCCGGCGGGAAGGCCCGGAACGGTCACGCTGTCGAAGTTTTCACTGAAGGCCGTCGCAAGCGTGCCGACGGTCTGCGTGAAGTTGAAGACGGACGGCGAGCCGCCGCCCACATAGGTCACGGTGAGGGTGAGGTTGATGACCGCCCCGCACGTGAACGTGTTGGCAACCGACACCTGGAACGGCGTCGTGTTGAGGGTGCCGGTGCTGCCCGCCGCGAGGTCGGGGTAGGCCGAGGTCGCCGTCGTGACGGTCACGCCGGGCGTCGAGGTCGAGAGCGTGCCGCTCACGAGGGTCGCCGGTCCGGAACCGCTGTTGTTGAGTGCGACCGTGAGCGTGTTGCAGCTATTCGGCTGGACGATCCCGCCGTTGCTCGTCACGGTCACCGCGCCGCGTGTGACGTTGGCCGTCGTGACGGTCACGCCGGTGAAGGTCCGGATGCCGGTGCAGGTGTTGGCGTCGGTCGCCACCACCGAGAAGGTGAAGCTGCCCGCCGCCGTCGGAGTTCCCGAGAGAACGCCGCCGCTGGTCAGGTTGAGACCGGTCGGCAGCGAGCCGCCGGTGACGGTGAAGCTGTAGGGACCGGTGCCGCCGCTGCCCGCGAAGTTCTGCGTCGGGTAGGGCGTTCCGACCGTGCCGTTCGGCAGGGTCGCAGGAGTGACCGTGATGGTCGGGCAGGTCGAACCGCAGCCGCCCGTGCCCGGCGTACAGATGCCCGCCGCGCGTGCGGCGTTCAACTGAAGTCCGGCGGTAAGGCTGGCGGTGTTGTTGGAGAACTGGGTGAAGGTCGTGCCGGTGGTGGCCGCCTGGACGCCGACCGTGGCGGAGACGCCCGCCGCGAATGCGCCCGCGCCCGCCGAGGCGTAGACGAACTGGAAGTTGTCCGATCCTTCAGTGAAAAACACGGCGAAGTTCGTGTCGGGAGCGCCGAGCGCCTGGCCCGAGACGAAGTGGCGCGCGCGCCATTCCACCTTGAAGGTGCGGTTCGGCGCCGTGCCGGTGGTTTCCGTGAAGATACCGCCACCGGTCGTGACGGTCGTCCGCATGTCGAGGTCGTCCCAGTACGGCATGAGAACCGTCGTCGTCGCGCCGAAGACCGTGGCCGGCAGCGCGCCGTTGTCGAGGGAGGTCGAGCCGCCCGAGGCGATGAACTGGAGGGTGCCGTTGGTGCTCAGGGTGATGGTCTGGCCCGCGGTGACCGCGTTGCCGTAGACGGTGAAGGCAAACGGCGTGGTCGTGGTCACGACCGCGTCGTCATCCTGCGAAGCCGCCGAGACGAGCGTGCCGGTCGAGGAAATCGTACCGGTCGTCGAGGTGAACGTGTAGTTCGGGTTCGCCGGCTGGCCGACGGTCTGGGTGAAGTTGAACACCGCCGGCGACGCGCCGCCGGTGAAGGTCACCGTGAGGGTGAAGTTGATCGTCGTTCCGCAGGTGATCGCGTTGGTGGTCGAAACCTGGAACGGCGTCGTGTTGGTCTGCGTGCCGCCCGCCGCGATGTCGGCGTAGGCGGAGGTCGCCGTCGTGATCGAGACGCCCGGCGTCGAGGTCGAAAGCGTCGCGCTCACCGCCGTCGCGCCCGTGTCGGGGCTGGCGTTGGAAAGCGGGATGTTGAGCGAGTTGCACTCGTTCGGCTCGATGATGTTGTTGCCGGTGACGACGGTCGGCGCGCCCTGCGTGAGCAGCGCGTTGACCACCGCCGGATTCGCGTTGTAGGCCACGAGCGCGAAGTCCTGATCGGTCGTGTCGGCGTTGCCCGCAACGCCGTCGCCCGCGATGTTGGTCGCGCGGACAAAAATCAGCACCTGCGTACCGGTCGCGAGCGTACCGCCCGGAATGAAGACCGATTCCACGTTGTTGCGCGGGTCGGCCACGCCGCCGGTCGTCGAGTTGGCGCCGGTGAACACGTTGCCGCGGAAGCTGTTGCCCCCCGCGATGACTTCGAGGTCGAGGTTGTTGACAAAGGCGTTGCCCGAGGTCGCGCCCGGCGCGTCCGTGAACGCCATCGTCACCCGGAAAGGCTTCGAGCCGTCGGTGATCTGTGCCCCGAAGGCGCGAACCTGACCGGTGTCGCCGAAGGTGTCGCCCGCGACCTGGTCACGGATGATGCGCGGCGTGCCGTCGAAGGCCGTGCCGAGATTCATCATTCCGAAGCCCTGATTGTTGGAGGGCAGGGTGTCGTTGGCCGCAACGCCCGTCATGTAGCGGGCGGAGTTGATGATGTACGCCTTGTTCATCGCCGGGCTGGGAGGCGCGCTGCCCGCCGGAAGGCGGTTGGTCGCGATGTAGGCCGGGTTGTTGATGAACTGCTGATAGACCAGCGCCGCGCCGCCCGCGACCGCCGGATTCGAGTGGCTCGTGCCGGACGAGGCCGTGTACCACGCCTGACCGGTCGGGAAGAACCCGCCCGCGACGCCGCCGCACACGCCGTCGTTACGGAAACCAGGGTCGCTCGTGGCGTTGCCGGTCGAGCCGTTGGTGACGTAGGCCATGCCCGAGACGTGCGTGCCGGGGGCCTGAATGTCGGGCTTGACGCGACCGTCGTCGCAGGGACCGCGGCTGGAGAAGCCGACGATGTCGTTGGCGCTGTCGGCCTCGGCATCGGTCGTGCCGCAACCGTCGGCCCCGCCGAACGCCTGCACGTTTTCAGCCGCGCCGACGCAGATGAGGTTCTTGGCCGTCGCGGGCGCGCCGATGGTGTTCGCGCCCGATCCGGAGTTGCCCGCCGAGAACGTGACGATCATTTCCTGATTGCCCGCCGTGCCGCTCTGGGCATCGCGCACGAGACCGTCGTAGGTCTGCGAGGTGGCGGTGTAGGCCCCGCCGGCCGCCGAACCCCAGCTATTGCTGCTGATGCGGGTCCCGCTGGCGTAGCCGCCGGAAAGCATGTTCGGAATGTTCGGGCTGGTGAAGTTCGGGTCGAAGATGACCGAGTTCCCCATTTTCACGAACGGGGCGACGCCCAGACCGTAGCGGAAGCCGCTCGCGTCGGCGTGCGGCGCGGCGCCGAAGTTCACGCCGCCGACCGTGCCGGTCGGCACGTAGCCGCCGACGATGCTCATGTTCAACTGGCCGTGGCCGCTCAGGCCGAGGCCGCCGTCGGCGACGGAGGCCGTGCCCCAGCGTCCCTTGTAGACGAACCGGCTGGTGCCGGTCGGAACGGTGTCCCCGAGCATGCGGAGACCGAGTTCATAGAGGACGAAGTGCCGCGCCAGCACCGGGCCGGCGTTCACGTCCTGCCCGATGGTGCCGGGGTCGGCCCCGGTCGGGTTGCGGTCCGCGCCGTCGTCGGTCACGTCCACGACGAAACCCGACGAATTGAACTGGGCCGGAGTGAAGCCCCAGGTCGTAAGCTGCGTCAGGTAATTGCCGGTGTTCGGCGTGTTTCCGGTCAGATTTCCGGCGAGGATCATGTCCTGCCGCTCATCCATCTTGCGAACCTCGCGGTACGGGTGAATCGAGATCACGTCGGGCCGTCCCGCCAGCCGCGCCGCGTTTTCCGGCGTCAGCTTGACGTTGAGGTTGACGTATTGCCCGTATTCAAAGCCGCCCGGAAGGTCGCCGGACTTGATCGCGTCGAGCAGCGCCAGCGTTTCGGCGTTGGTCGTCTTGTCCGCGAACAACTGGATTTCGTAGCCGTCGCCGACCTGTTCCTTGGCGATGCCCTTCGCGTTGTAGGGGAGGGCGTCCGGGTGGAACTTCAGGTAATCGACGTAGGGCGCTTCAAACTGAATCGGCCCGCCCGCGCCGGCCATCTTCCGCATCGCGTTGAGCGACGCGCCATTGCCCCAGACGAGATAGGCATTGTTCGGAATATAGTTGACGATCTTCACGCCGGTCTGCTTCAGACCCTCGATCCATTCGTCGCGGATCGGTCCCGCGAACTGCACCAGATGCAGACCCGCGCCGCCGCCGCGCTTGCCGAGGTCGGCGCCCTGCGCGCGCAGAAGCTGCGCGTTTTCGGTCGTGGTGTCGATCGGGGTGGCGTTCAGATAAATGACGTCGAATTCATCATGAATTTCGGCTCCGGGAATGGACGCCGCCGCTTTGGCGTCGCCATCGCCGATGCGATAGACCTGAAACGATCCATAGTCGCCAACGCGACCGGCGGGCGCGAATCTTGCCGCCGCTCCCTCGCGGGTCAGGACCTTGTGTCCCCGGTGGCCGGAGGTGAAGTCGGGAATCGGACGATAATAGGGTGATTTTTCGGACTGCGCGGCGCTGACATTGGAAACGCGCGGCGTGACCCACGTGTAGCCCGTGCAGACCGAGACGAGCGCCGCCAGCGTGAGCAGCGGTCGCCAGAGCGATCCCCGCTTCCTCGCCGACGTGCTCGGCCATGAATCTGATGTTTTCATCTGGAATTCCTCTCAACGGAAAGGGAACCGGTGCGACCGCGTTCGGAAATGCGCGGAATGCCCGATGCCTCGGGTGGGGTGAAAAGACGACGGCGGGTCCGGGATAGGCCCGGCGCAAGTGCTCGGCGTAAACGGCGTGGTGGCCGACCGGAAAAAAATGGCTCAATTGGAGAACGAGCGATTCCAGTCGGATGATTGATTTGTACGGATACCCACGAAGGTAGAGTGCGTTTCCTTACCTTGTCAATGCCCTTAACGTTTTCGCGGAATATCGCCCTCTCCCGCGCCTGACCGGAAGAGGAAGTCGCACCCGGTGAAAATCCGGAAATTCACGAAACCCGATGCTCCTTTTATACATGTCGTTTCGGCGCGCGGCGCGGCGGTTCATACAGTCCGGGTGTATGACTCCCGGACGTCGGCTGTCCCCCTTTGACGATTTTTGGGGGGAATTCGGACAATTCTCGGTTCGAACGGGGCGGCACGCGGGTTGCAGTGATTCTCGGAGCGGGCATCGCCGTGCCGTCCCGACCGGACCTCCATCCGCGCCGCGCCGGAACGCATGCGTTCCGCGTTTGTCCCAGCCCGAGAGGTACTCAATGTTCGAACTTCCCCAATGGTCGGATCTTCATCCGCTCGTCGTTCACTTCCCGATTGCCCTGCTGCTGGTCGTACCGATTTTCCTGGTGCTGACGCTGTTCAACCGGACGACCGCCTGGGCCTTTTCCCTGAGCGCCTTCATCCTGATGGTCATCGGAACCGTCGGGGCCGTGATCGCCGTCCAGACGGGCGGCGCAGCGGACGACGCCATGAAGTTTTCCGAAGCGGTCGAAGTCATCGTCGAGCGCCATGAACACCTCGCCGAAACGGTGCAGGTCGTGTTCATCCTGCTGACGGTCGCCTTCGGGCTGCTGCTGTTTCTCCCGGCGATTCTCCACCGGACGGTTCCGCGCGGGGCGTGGCTCGCGCTCAACGGAGTGTTTCTGGTCGCCTACCTCGTCGGGTGCGGCTACCTCGTCGCGACGGGCAGGGCCGGCGGCGCGCTGACGCACGGACCGGGCGCGCCGCTGGCAAGCGCCCAGACTCAGAAACCGGCCACATTGAACGGCGCGACCGCCGCGCCCGAGAAAAAGAAGAAGTCCGAAAGCGATCACGACTGACGGGTCGTGGAAAATCCGCTTCGGGCCTTTCAACGCAAACAGTTCATTGAAAAAAGGAAATCCCCCCATGAAATCGAAAACCGGTCTGTGGATCGACCATCGGCACGCCATTCTGGTGACCATCTCGGAGGAGGGCGCGGAAACCGACGCGGTTCTCTCCAAGGTGGAAAAGCACCTCCGGCGCGCGGACGACGCGTCGATCAGGGAATCGTTCAAAACGACCAGCATCCAGGCGGATGACCGTCGCCAGAATGCCACCACGGAACACCTCAATATCTACTACGACGAGGTCATCGAGCGGATTCGCGACGCGTCCGCGATCCTGATTTTCGGACCGGGCGAGGCCAAGCAGGAACTGAAAAGCCGGCTCGACGGCGCACGCCTCGGCGAACGGGTGGTGGCCGTCGAGACCGAAGACAAGCTGACCGAGCCGCAGATCGAGGCGAAGGTCCGCGAATTCTTCGCGCAGCACCACCACGCGAGGGCGTCGGTGTAACGGAGGACCTCACTCCCGTGACAAACGGCCGTCGGAATCGGCCTGTCGGTGGTTTTTTTCAACGCGACGGTGGGCACTGCGACATCGTCACGCCCGCCGAGCAATTCTTGCACCAGGCCCGGAGGCACTCATGGATCGTCAGGATCGGAAACTCTTTGAAACCGCGGTCGGAACGACGGAAGCCCCGTTTTCCCCGCTCTCACTCGACCCGGCGGGCGTCAACGATGACCCGCTGGAAGTCGGGTTCACCGCAATGCAGCGCCCCGCCGAACACCGACCGGAGCACAGCCCGGTCGCGGAGGCGGCGAAACAGGTCGCCAACGTCTTGAAACGTTCATCGGAACGCCTCTCGGACGCCCGCGATCAGGCGGTCGCGGTCGGTCAGCGCAATCCGGTGACGACCACGCTGACACTCTTCGCGGTCGGAATCGGCTGCGGTATCGGAGGCAGTCTCCTGTTCTCGAACTGGATCACCGCGCGCCGCCGCCAACACCTGGCCGCAACCGCCGCCTCAATAAATGACCCGAGTTCGCAGATCCCGGTCAACGTGTCAGTCGGAAGCCGCTGCGGCTGAACGGGAACGCCGCCGGAATGCGGAATGCGGAATATCGAATGCGGATTCTTTTCAAGAGAGTGACAGGTACGGTTCGGAAACGGTTTTCGCCTTTTCCGTGATTC
>JAAFHI010000419.1 GCA_013298335.1 Actinomycetota bacterium | reverse complement strand
AGGTGAAGTTGTAGCTCGGCATCTCCCAGCCGTAGACCCACTCGCCGAAAAACCAGTTCATCGACTGGTTGTTGTCGATGTCCATCTGCTTCTGCATGTGTTTCTCGACCGTCCGCTGGAAGTCCATGGTGGAGATGTCCTGGTTGTAGTGGGACTGGATGAAATCCTTCATCATGGCCTTGAACTCGCCGTCCGGGTCCTGGGCGCCGCTCTGGTACATCATCATGCGGATCATGTGCAGGATGTAGGCCCCTTTCGGGTAAATCATGGATTGGGCAACGCTGCCGGTCCTGGCGGTGTTCAGCCGGTAGCCCTGCGTCACCGGACCGACGGTATATGGTTTCCGGTTGAGCGTACGGGGCGTGGCCTCGATAATCCGCCGCCGCTGGGCCTCCCAGAACTGGCGGAATTTGTTGAAGTCGTGCAGCACATACATCACGTAGAGCGACGTCGAGAATTCGGCGAACCCTTCGCTCATCCACTGATCATGGTAGCTCGTCCAGCCGACGGTGTGTCCCCACCACTGGTGCGAGACTTCATGCGGCCCGACGTATTCCCAGAAGGTGTCGGTCCCGCCTCGCGTCCCGAAAAGCTGGGCCCGCTGGGTGGTGTCGATGAACGCGGTGTAGGGCATGAACACCAGCGTCGGCCACGCCTGCCCGAAGTTGATTGCCGGCTGCTGCGACAGCGCGATGCGCTTGTAGGGCAGTTTGCCGAAGAAGTTGTCGAAAATCCGGGTCGAGTTCTGGCCCTGTCCGATGGCGGTGTCGGCCATTCCCGTGGTGGTGATGGAGCCGAGGGTCGTTTCGGTGCGGGCGCCCTGGCTTTCGGCGAATTCGATGGACTGCTGAATTGCCCGCAGTTCGCTCGGAATTTCCTTGTTGCCGTAAAACTCGATGGTGTAGTTGGTCGCCGCGTCGGTGACGGCTTTCTTCTTGAACTGCCCGAGGTTGAACCCCGAAACGGCGAGTTCGGTCGTCCCGCTGGTCCATTTGGCGATTTTCTGGTCGCCTTCCTCTTTTTCCTCGACCAGTTCGCCCGTCCCGACCAGCATGAGTTTTTTGGGATACCGGAAGGTCGCGTCAAAGGTCGCCCGGTCGCCGAACTGCGTCCCGGCGTTGTTCGGATACCACGAGGAACGAGCCGACGGAAGCAGGATGAAGTTGCCGTTTCCGGAGTCGAAGATGACGTTGTTGCCTTCGTACTCGACGGTCAGCCGGATCGGTTTCCCCATTTCGGCGGGAGCGGGCAGAATGACGGCGAAATCCCCGTCCTCATCCCTCTTTTCCTGCACGTAGTCCACTTCCTGGCCGGTTTCGTCGGTCACTTTCTTCACGCGCAGCGTCGGAAACAGCTCGAAGGGAATCACCCGGAGGTTGCGGGTGCGCGGATTGATCGTGATGGTGTCGGTGGCGGAAAGGACGGTGCCCTTGATGGTGGCGTCGATGACGTGCGACTTGAAATCAAAGAGCCGCCGGTCGGTTCCGCTGTTGCCCGACCCTCTGGCGTAACTTTCGGCGAGATGGAAGGCCGTCCAGATGCCGCCGTCACCTTCGCCGTAGCTGATCAGCGCGACCTGTTCCGGCGAGACGAGCGGGATGCCGAGCGGGTCGAGCTGGAACAGCAGTTTCCCGTGGGTTTTCCCGTGGATGAAGGACAGGAAAAAGCCGGGGCGTTTGTCATCGTAGAGGTCGATGAGCGTGCGGGTTTCGATGTTCGTCCGGAGTCCCTTCCGGAGAACGGTGGTGTATTTCCGGTATTGGTCCGGCGCGGGGCCGGAGGACGTGGATTCTTCCTTGAACTGGACGTTGGGCGAGGCTTTCACCTGTTCGAAGGTCTTGTCGGTGAACCGCATCACCAGCGTGTCGAAGTCTTCTTTAAGCTGCGGCTCATTGGTGAAGATCGCGAGGCTTTTTTTCTCGACTTCGACGGGGGGGACGAGTTCGAGTTGTCCCTCACCGATGAAAACCGCCGCCACGACGCGATTCCGGACCGGGGTTCCGAAATAGAAGGTGCCGGATTTGAAACGGAAGGTCGCCGCGTCCTTCTGCAACACCAGATCGGTGACGGTCGCGGTCGAGGAAAAGACCGGCGTGACGGCATTTTCCCGAAGTTGGTGATAGAGCGGCTCCGTGTTGGCCCGCAATCCGTTCGGCGTGACCACGGTGGCTTCGACGGTGGTGGAAATCACCAGTTGAACGTCCAGTTTCTGCGTGCCGGATTCCTTGATTTCAAGCGGGTCCGAGCGGAAATCGGAAAACCCTTTGGAAACCACCGTTACGACGTAGAAGCCGGGCGGCAGACTGGAAACCTTGTATTGGCCCTTGTCGTCGGTTGTGGCGGAAAACGATTTTCCCGAACCCGATTCGGTGACGGTGACCGTGGCGGCAGCCACGACGGCGCCGCTCGGGTCAACGACCTTGCCAACGAGTTCGCCGCCCGCCGCCGCGACTCGAAATTGCAGGACCGACACCAGTACGATCAGAAGTGAAACGAACGCAAACGCACGAGTACCAAAACCTCGTTGACGCATAACCGGGGAATTCCTTTCAGGCAAAGCGGTTGAAGTATCTTGATTATTGGGAATGTTTGGCTCGGCAAAACGTAACATGACCTGAATCCGAAGCGAATCCGGAATTTCCTTCGACCGCATTTTTCAGCCCGCGACCCAATTTCATGACCCTGCTCCCCATTGACGACGTACTTCCCGAAATACTAAGGGCCGTCAAAACCCATCCCGCGGTGGTTATCAAGGCCGCGCCGGGCGCGGGCAAGACGACGCGCGTCCCGCCCGCCCTTCTGAAAGCCGGTCTGGCGGAACGCGGCGATATCGTCGTCCTGGAACCGCGTCGGCTCGCCACGCGCATGGCCGCGCGGGCGGTCGCGCGGGAGTTCGGCGATCCGGTCGGGAAAACCGTCGGATATCAGGTGCGGTTCGACGAGCGGGCCGGGCCGGACACCCGCATCCGGTTCGTGACCGAGGGCATTCTCACCCGGCGGCTGATTTCCGACCCGGAATTGAAGGGAACCGCCGTGGTGATTCTGGACGAATTCCACGAACGCCACCTCGCCACCGACGTCGCGCTGGCCCGGTTGCGGCACCTGCAACGAACTGTCCGGCCCGATTTGAAGCTGGTGGTGATGTCGGCGACGCTCGATACCGAGGCCTTGAGCCGTTTTCTCGGAAATGCGCCGGTGGTGAACTCCGAGGGCCGTCAGTTTCCGGTAACGGTCGAGTACCAGAAGCGGCATTCGGCGGAACCGGTCGAACGCCAGGTCGCCGACGCCCTCCAAACCTGTCTGGAAACGATTCCATCCGGGGACGTTCTGGTTTTTCTGCCCGGCGCGGCGGAAATCCGAAAAAGCCGCTCGGCCTGCCAGTCGCTGGTGCTGTCGCGCGACCTGTTGTCGCTGGTACTGCACGGCGATCTCTCTCCCGAAGAACAGGATGCGGTGGTGCGGCCCGCGAACCGGCGAAAAGTCATCTTTTCGACCAACCTCGCCGAGTCGTCGGTCACGATTGACGGGGTGGCGGTCGTCATCGACGCCGGCACCGCCCGCGTCGCGCAGGTTTCGCCCTGGAGCGGCCTGCCGTCGCTTACCATCCAGCGCATCAGTCAGGCGTCGGCGATTCAGCGCGCCGGACGAGCGGGGCGAACCGGGCCGGGGACCTGCTTCCGGCTGTATTCCGAAGCCGATTTCGCGATGCGTCCGGCGTTCGACACGGCGGAACTCCACCGGACCGACCTTTCCGAAGTCGTCCTCGAACTGCGGGCAGGCGGCATCGCGGATCTCGAATGGTTTGAATCGCCCCCGGCGGCGGCGCTCTCGGCGGCGGAAAATCTGCTCACGCGGCTCGGCGCACTGGATGCCGTCGGGAAGGTGACTGCGACCGGAACCTCGATGCTGCGCTTTCCGCTGCATCCCCGGCTGGCCCGGCTGGCGGACGAGGCGACCCATCGTGGCGCGGGCGACCTCGGCATCCTCGCGGCGGCGCTGTTGAGCGAACGCGATATCCGCAATCGTTCATTTGGAGAGAGCAAAACCGGAGAGCACGACGATTCCGACGTCCTGGCCCTCTGCGACGACTTCCGGAAAGCCGAGGCGGTCGGGTTTCAGCCCCAGGCGGTTCGCGACCTCGGGCTGGACCCCGCCGCCGTGCAGCGGGTCGAACGGGTGCGACGCCAGCTTTCTTCCGGTCGCGCCGGAAAAGGGAATTCCGGTGGAGAAACAGCTTCGGACGCGGTGATGAAGGCGATTCTGGCGGCGTTTCCCGACCGGGTCGCGCGCGTCCGGCGGCCCGCGACGGGGAGGAATCTGGAAGTGTCGCTTCCCGGCGGCGGGACGGCGCAACTTGCCCCGTCGAGCGTCATCCGGCGGGAAGGTCCCATCTGCGCGGTTGACGCCGAACTGCGTGGGACGGCGCAGGCGGTGGTCCGGCTGGCCAGCCGCGTCGAGCCGGACTGGGTTCTGGAACTCTTTTTCGACGACATCGAGGAATTCGACATCCACGAATGGAGTACAACAACTGAAAGAGTC
>JAAFHI010000841.1 GCA_013298335.1 Actinomycetota bacterium | reverse complement strand
TACCCGCCTCCTGAGCCGCCGAGCCGCCGCTGACGCGGGAAACGACCCACTGTTCCCCGACCTTGCGGAGATGAAAGCCGATCCCCACGCGCGACCCGCGATTTTCTTCCAGAACCAGTGCCGGAGGCACGGCGAAGGTGTGCTGGTCCTTCAGTTCGGCGAGCATCTGGTTAATGACGCGATAGAGAGAACGCTCGTCGGTCGCTCCGGCGGCCTTCGCGCGAAAACCGCTTTTCAGCGTCGGCCAGTTCGCGCCGTTGAAGTTCGGGTCATAGTATTTGACGCCGACCAGCCGGCACACCGCATCGAAGACCCGGAGATTGCGCGCCGCCGGACTTGCGTCGACTGGCGTCTCGACCGCCTCGTCCGCGACCCACCGAACATCCGCGCGCGCAACCGGCGCGGCCACCGGAGCGAGCCACATCCACACCAATAACCAGAATGCGACAAAAACCCTTCCTTGCATAAACCCCTTACCGGACTGAAAAAAGGCTTGCGAAGATGGCCGTATCCGTGAATTTCGGATGTTTTCTAAAAGAAGGCTTGGAAAAACTCATGCACGCAAGGCAGAATGCGCGCTGACGATTCATTCCACGTACACCGAGACACTACATTCAAGCGGCTTGATGCGGCAAGTCCGTCGCGAACGCCGCCGAATCTTTCCCGCTTGAACCGGAGGACGACGGATGGCATCCGAAGCCACTATTCAGCAGCAGTACGAAAAAATGCGCCGTGAAAACCGCTTGCCGTGTCACCTGAGCGCGGTTGTCGAGGGCATTGGCAAGGATGGCCTCGTCCGCGATATTGCCGCCGAGTGCATCACCATCAGCCGCCGCGGGGCCTGCGTCGTGACTTCGCTCGACGTCGAAGCCGGCCAGAAAATCTCGATCTCCCTGCCATCCATCAATCCCGACCGCCGCGAACTGATGAGCGTCGCGTGGGTGCGCGACGTGGACGGCGAACGGCAGATTGGCCTCGGCCCGATTGATGAAGATACGTTCATCATCTTCAGCGAAGCCGCCGTTCTCGAAGCCCCGGCCAATCAGGCCGACGAAACCACCGAAGAAGTCTAAGGCCAACCGAAACCGCCATGTCCGAATTCACCCAACCGAACCTCCGGGTCCTGTTGAGCGCGGAGCAGATTCGCGTTCGCATTCAGGAACTCGGTCGGCAAATCACCGAAGAATACGCCGGAAAGTCGCTGCTGCTCGTTGGCGTGCTCAAAGGCGCGATTCCCTTCACCGCCGACCTGCTCCGGGCCATCGACCTGCCGGTCCAGCTCGACTTCATCGCCGTGTCGAGCTACGGCGCGTCCACCAAATCCTCCGGTGAGGTCCGCATTCTCAAGGACCTCGACGCGAGCCTCAAGGGACTGCATGTGCTTGTGGTGGAAGACATTGTGGACACCGGACTGACGCTCACCTACCTGCTCGACAACTTCCGCCGCCGGGAAGCCGAGTCGGTCCGCGTCGCCGCGCTGCTCGACAAACCCGAACGCCGCATCAAGGAAGTCGCGGTGGATTACGTCGGCTTCCCCATCCCGAACGAGTTCGTCGTCGGCTACGGCCTCGACTACGCCGAACGCTACCGGAACCTGCCCTACGTGGCGGTACTCAATCCCGAATAGGCATCAGGGGTCAGGAATCAGGGATCAGGCTTTCCCGAACTGCTCCCTGATCCCCGATACCTGATTCCCATGACTGACACCCGATACCCGACACCGGATACCTTTTCTCCGCTCCAGCGCGCCCGACTCGCACTTGAAGGACTGTCGGTGGGCGATGCCTTTGGCGAACGCTTTTTCCGCGACATTCCCGCCGCCGAGCGGATGATCACCGAGCGGACGCTCCCACCTGAAACGACGTGGTTCTACACCGACGACACCGAAATGGCGTTGTCGATTTACTATTTGCTGAAAACCTACGGCGAACTGGATCAGGACCTGCTCGCGTTCGAATTCTGCGGACGTCACGATCAGGGGCGGGGCTATGGTTCGGGAATGCACCGGTATGTCTCGCAGGTCCGGACGGGCGCGGACTGGCGCGCGGTGGCGCGAAACCTTTTTGATGGAAGCGGTTCGTTCGGGAACGGCGGGGCGATGCGGGCCACCCCGGTCGGGGCTTTTTACGCCGACGATCTTGACTTGGTCGTTGAACACACCGCGCGGTCGGCGGAAGTCACCCACGCTCACCCCGAGGGCATCGCCGGAGCGGTCGCCGTGGCCGTCGCGGCGGCGCATGCGTGGCGTTTACGCGAAAACCGGCCAACCGCCGCCGAATTTCTCGACCTCGTTTCGGAACGGACGCCGCTTGGTGAAGTCCATCAGGGCATTCTCAAGGCGCGAGACATGGCGAATTCGGATTCGGTGGACTACGCCGTGTCGCGCCTCGGCAACGGAACGGCCATTTCGGCGGCTGACACGGTGCCGTTCGCCTTGTGGTGCGCGGCCAAAACGCTCGATTCGTTTGAAGATGCGATGTGGCTGACGGTGAGCGGCTTCGGCGACCGCGACACGACCTGCGCCATCGTCGGCGGCATCGTCGCTCTGTCGGTTGGGCCGGAAAGTATACCGGTTGAATGGGTTGCGCGCCGGGAACGACTGCCCCGGTGGTGCGAGGCAGAAAAGGAATA
>JAAFHI010000967.1 GCA_013298335.1 Actinomycetota bacterium | reverse complement strand
AACGGCCCCATCGGATGACCGCAGCCGAGTTTCATCGCCGTGTCGATGTCGGGAATCGAGCCGATGCCCTCTTCGAGTGCGCGGATGGCGTCCAGACAGTAGGGCACGAGTAGCCGGTTGACGATAAAACCCGTCTTGTCGCTCGTCTGCACCGGCACCTTGCCGAGTTTTGCCCCGAATTCGGTTACTTCACTGAAGACCGCCGGGTCGGTCAGGATCGTTCTGATGACCTCGACCAGTTTCATCAGCGGCACCGGGCTGAAGAAGTGCAGGCCAAGAAACTTCGGTTTGCGGTCATTGGAAACGACGCTCAGAAGCTGGGTTATCGAAAGCGACGACGTATTGCTCGCGAAAACCGTTTCGGGTTTGCACAGGCCATCGAGCGTTTTGAACAGTTCGTGCTTGATGTCGACCTTTTCGATGATGGCTTCGATGATGATGTCGCAATCGGCCAGTGCCACGAGTTCCATCGAACCCCGGAGCTTCGTCTGCGCGGCATCCTTCTTCTCCGCGGTAATGATGCCCTTTTCAACAAACTTCGAGAGCGACTGGGTGATGTTGGACAAACCCCGCTGGAGCGCGGCTTCATCGGCCTCGACCACGACGGTGTCGAAACCCGCCTGCACGGCAGTTTGGGCAATTCCCGACCCCATCAGCCCGCAGCCGATGACGCCGACTTTTTGAAAATTCACGAAATGAGTCCTCCGAACCGGAAAGAATTGATTGAAATCCGTGTAATCCGTGTAATCCGTGGCCAAAAAAGTCAGGGCTTTGCCTGAACGAGCGAAAAAACTTCCACCGCGCCGCGCTTTTCAACCGAAAGCAGCCCTTCGTCGCGGGCGTAATCGAGGTGCGCCTGTGCCTCCGAGACAGCCAGAAACCGATGAATTTTGCGGACATGCGGAAAGAGCGTCAGCGCCAGGTCCCACGCGGTCAGCGTTTTCCGGTCGCGAACCAGCCCAATGACCTTCTCCTGCCGCCGCCCGGAATGGTTCGCCACATTCCGGCAATGTTCGTGAATGTCGTGAATGTCGTCGCCGTGGCCAGTCTGAACCAGCGTCGGTTCCAGTTTTCCGAGTCGTTCGGCGGATTTCAGGTAACTGCCAAGGGAAGCGAACCTCGACTCGGCCTTTTCCGGGTGCGGGTTGAGCATCGGATTCGGCGTGATGTGGCGCAGCAGCGTGTCGGCGGCGAGCAAATGCCGCGTACTTTCCCGCAAAAGGCAGATGCTCCCCGGCGTATGCCCCGGCGTATGCACGACGCGCACCGCCGAATGCCGGAAAAGCAGTTCGTCGTCGTTCTTCAGGGTCGCCACGTCGAGCCGTTCGCCCCGAAACTCCCCGATGTATTTGTCATCCTGCTGAAACTCGGAAATCGAAGCCGCCGGAACGCCCGCGCGTTCGAGCAGAACCCGGTGGCAGGCGTAATCCGGATCGCCCATCAGCCCCGGCGCGTCCCAGTCGTGAATGAACACCGTCGCGCCGCTCAGTTCCTGGACCCGCCGGGCGAGTCCGTAATGATCGGCGTGGGCGTGGGAAATCACGATGCGTTCGATTTCGGAGACCGTCCGCCCGACCCGTTTGAGTTCGAGGTTGAGCGTTTCCCAGGCTTCGGGCGTATTCGGGCCGACGTCGAGAAGCGTGAGCGGGTCTTCGTCCAGCAGGTAGACATTGACCGGACCGACGTAAAACGGGGTGGGAACGACGAGTTTGTGAACGCGCATCCAGGAGTGACCCGAAACGGAAGGAAGAAGTGATTGCCAAGGGAGAGTGCGAGCGATTATTACACGAACATCTCACCCGCTTACACGAGGAAATTTCTTATGGGCGATTACACCGCCGAACACGCCGCGAAGGGCATCGACACGCCCCTGCCCGAACTCGAATGCTGGCCGAACCAGTTTCAGAACTACCGCATTACCATGACCGTCCCCGAATTCACCTCGGTCTGCCCCCTGACCGGCCTGCCAGACTTCGGAACGGTGACCGTCCGCTACACGCCGCGCGAAAAGTGCATCGAACTGAAATCGTTCAAAATGTACATTCTGGCCTACCGGAATCTCGGCATCTTCTACGAAAACGCGATCAACCGCATCCTGCGCGACATCGTCGCCGCCTGCGATCCGCTCGAATGCGAAGTGCGCGGCGACTTCACCCCGCGCGGTGGGATCAGTTCGGTGATTGAAGCCACGTTCAAGGCAGGAGTCTAGGAGTCTAGGAGTCTGGGGAGTCTGGGGAGTCTGGGGAGTCTGGGGAGTCTGGGGAGTCTGGGGAGTCCAGCCTCCGT
>JAAFHI010000266.1 GCA_013298335.1 Actinomycetota bacterium | reverse complement strand
CCATCATTGCGGCCTTGCCCGGCGGCACCATCGGGCCGCTGAAGATCAATTACACGTCGCTTGATTACGACGTTGTGGCGGCGCAAACGCTCGTTGGGCGCAACTTCGAAGTATTCTTCGAAGGGGTCAACAAGGGCAACGACGACGACACCCGCGAGGGCCTTCAGGTGTACAGCCTGTCGCTTGACCCGGCGTCGTCGATTCAGGTGATTTCGGAAGATTTCGGTTCCTACGAATTGAGCGGGATGGCGAATCAGGTTCAGGAACGCGCGGTCGATCCTGATTTCGGAGGGTTCGCCCGGTGGATCAAGTTGGGGGTTGACGCCTAAAACTTGGAAGGTGATTACTTCGCGATATGAGCGAAAACAACATTGAAAAATTCGCTGAAGCGGTGGGGTTGAACGGCATCCGTCTTTCAATCCCCTGCCTTGAAAACCCTGAAACGGTGTACGAAATTTTCGTGCGCCCCCTTTCAATCTCGACGTGCGTGAAAAACGTTCAGTCTTTGGCAGCATTGTACGCGCTGAAAGAGGCCGAACTTGGCACGATGGCACTGGACAATCCCGATATTGTCGCGTTGCTTCTGAAGTCGGCGACCGGTGCGCCAAAGGACATCCTCGAAAATGTCAGCCCGGCGAGTTTCGACAAACTCCTTGACGCCTTTATGAAGGTGAACGCGGATTTTTTCGACTCGACAGTCATCCCGTTCGCGCAAAAAGCGGGGTTGGTGGATCAAATGAGGAATCGAATTTCTTCGATTTCTTTCTCGGCATCCGAAGATACTTCAGCCTAGCGGAAGTATTGGCGTTCACCCCTACCCAATTTCGAGGGTACGTTGACGCAATCGAACGGTATGAAGCTGCAAAGATGGCGCAAGAACTATATGTTGTCGCACTAGGGGCGCAAGGAAAGCCAAACGCCATCGACGCGGCAATCAAGGAAACGACCTCGCGGGTTAGGCCGGTTACGGGTGGCGAACCAAAACATAACGGTAGCGGTCGAAGCAATCGTAAGAGGGTTAGGTGAGGTTCGCCAGCTTGCGAGTGCGCTTGCCCGCATTCAAAATCTGGCGAATATCAATTTCTCCAGCACGTCGGTCGGGCAGGCCAACGCCGCGATCTCCCAACTCAATACCACAATTCAGAACGCCGCGAATAACGCGGGGGTCGCGCTAGGCCGGACAACCGCCGCCGCGAGGACATCGACGTTTGCAATTTCTGGACTCCGGCAGGCGGTTTTTGCCGCCGGGTTCGCACTGAATCAGTTCGGGGCGATTGGACAGATTGCGGGAACGGTGATGCTTGGCCTTGCCGGGGGCGTGGAAGGGCTGGTTGCATCTCTCGCAATCCTGACCGCCGGTGCGCCGGTCGCCGGGTTTGCGGGGCTGGTCAAGCGCGGTGTGGAGTTCAATTCCGCGATTGAAACTTCTCGCAACGGCATCGCGGGTATTTTGACTTCCATTTCGGAGGTCAGGAACGCGCAAGGCGACGTTGTAAAAGGCGCGGAAGCGTTCAACATCGCGTTGGGCATCGCCGATGAACTTACCCAAAAGATTTCGGCGAAAGCCCTCGAAACGCTTTCAAGTACGAAGTTCATCACGCAAGCGTTTCAGATTGGGCTTGGGCCGGGGCTGAAGGCAGGGCTTGACCCAAAACAAATCGTGGACATCACCACGCAAGTCGCACAGGCCGCGAATGCGCTTGGCGTGCCCCAAACCCAACTGAATGAAGAAATTCGTTCGACTTTGACAGGTATCAAGGGCGCACAGTCTATCGTTGCGCGAAACCTTGAACTGTCGAAGGAACTTGTCGATTCGTGGATCAAAAACGGCACGTACATCGACAAGATGAAAGAGAAGTTGGAAGGTTTCGCGCTTCTTGCAAAATCGAATCAGGAATCTGTCAGGGGGCTTGCGAACAACACGGCGGACAGTCTCGAAATCTTGGCCGGGAAACTCACGGGTGGGTTTACGGAATCCCTTCGGGCGAGTCTGAAAAATCTGTTTTCAAACATCATCGACCCGGATGCGATTGAAAAAGGAATTGTCCGTGTAAACCCGAAATTGCAAGGACTCGCGGATTTTTTGCAAGACCGGATCAATTTTACCGGTGAATTGATCGAACGTCTGACGGCGGGTTTTATTGCAACGCTGGACGAGATTTCGAAGTTTTTTGAAAAATATAGCGTTGAATTAAAAGGTATTGGGAATGAACTCACGAACCTGTTGTTTACGACTATTGACGCGATTGCGTCGATTCTCGGCGACATTTTCGCGCTGATATTTGACGTATTCAAAGTGATCGGAAACATCTTTACGCTCGGAGAAGATGTAAACGGAAACGTGGATGAAACAAAAAGCGGCTTGAACGCGGTTTCTTCGACGTTGAAAGTGGTGAGTGTTGTAATAGGGGCGATAGCCGACGTTTTTCGAATCATTGTCGGGCTGGTCGAAGCTATTGTTTTCGGTGTTGGGCAACTTATCGGGTTGCTTGTACAAGGCGTCGGAAACGCTTTGAGGGGTATCGCAAACTTCATAAACTCGAATCGTGGCGTGCTTTCAGTGATGTTTATGACGAACATCGGTGAAATAGATACCGCCGCGCTTGGGGCAATGGCGAAGTTTGGGGAACGATGGGAGGAGGTCGCACGGCAAGGCACGGTTCGCGGATTAAATCGCGCCGCAAGTGGCCTTCGTTTTGATTCAGCGGCGGCGGCGGCGGTCAATTACGATTACAACGCGGAAGGGCGCAAGCGGCCCGGACAACGGAAGCCGGGGGGATCGGCGGGGCCGCGCAAAAACACGGAAGAAGACGAGGCAGGGGGCAAGAAAGGAAAGGCCGCGAGTACAAAGAAAGATTTGAAAGCGGAGTTGAAATCCGAGATTGACGCGCTTTTAGGCGAGTTGTCCGGGTTGGAAGCGACGCTTGCGCGAATCAAGTCCGCGACGGAAGTATCTCTTTCAGCGTACAAAACCGATCTTCAGGCCGGGGCAATCACCCAATTTCAGTATCTGGAATTGGAGTTGAAACGGGCGCAAGAAATCGCGGCGCAAGAACTGGAAATTCTGAATGCTCGCGAAGAAATCGCGAAAAAGCGGTACCGTCTGGAAAGCGCGTCGGCAACCGATCAATTCAAGGCGGGCAACATCAGCGAAGCGCAATATGATCAGGCGCAAGCGGATGCCGATCTGAAGTTCAGGCAGGAAATCAATAAGATTGATACCGAGCGAATCCAAATCAAGGACAAGCTGGTTATCAAGGGGTACGAAAATGCGGAGGCTACCCGTGCGGAAACCGAAGAGATTTCCAAACAGCTTCGCGCCCTTCAACCGTTATTAGAGGCGGAACGGGGCAATCCCGGCAGATCGGATAAATTAAAGATCGACGAGCAATACAGCGACCAGTTGAAAAAACTGACGTTGCTCCGGGATACGGCGAAGACGCCGGAAGATTCGATTGAATATGAAAAAGCCGTCAAGTTGTTGACGGATTACATCGGGCTGTTGAAGTTGAAGGCCGACTTCAACCAAGCGGAGATTGCGTACAACCGCGAGAAGAAAGCCTACGACGACGAGATTGCCCGTGTTCGCGACATAATGGAAGAGAAGGGCCGTTCGGAAATTCAGATTCAAGAAGCCCTCAAAAAGATTACTGACGAGCGACTTCCGGGGTTACAAGAACTTCTCGACAAGATGAAACAGATTGCCGCGTTGTCGGGTGATCCGAGTCTGGTCGATAAAGCGAATGAAGCCCAAACCGCGCTGAACAAGACGAATCAGCGGGCGAGTACTTTGGGGCAGACCCTAAACAACATCCTTGCGAACGGTATTCAAGGGTTTTTTGCGTTATTCGCGGATGGGTTCGACAATCTTGGCGAGCGGATGCGGAAGTTCTTTTCTGATCTTTTGATTCAACTCGCGATGGCGATTATTCAGGCCCTCGTGTTGAAATACATTCTTGGCCCGTTGGGGCTTGGCGGCGCGGGCGCGGGTGGAGGTTCCGGCGGCGGGCCGGGCGGTTTCTTGGCCGGTCTTGGCGGGATGGCAAAAGGCGGACTCGTGCCGGGATCGGGCGGAACGGATTCCAAAGTCGGGCGGCTTACACCCGGCGAATACGTCGTGACACCCGACCGGGTTGCCCAATACGGATCGGGCTTTTTTGACGCAATCAATACCGGCCAACTGACCCCGGATATGGCGAAGGTGCAAGGGGCGGCGAATGCTGGTTCAAACGGGCAGGCGATTCCCGGCAAGAAAGATACAAAAGTGTTTGCGTTGTTTGGGGATGATGTCGTCGAAAATTATCTTGGCGATTCGAAATCGGACGAAATCTTTGTTGCGAAGGTGCGCCGTTTGAAGGGCGCGTTGCAATCGGTGTTGCAAACGTGAACGTGTACCCTTTTCAGTTTGACGCAAGTATACCCGTCGTTGACGTGTGGATGTACAACACATCCCGAATGGAAGGGATTGATGGGGTTGAACAGGTGCGCCAAATCCGCGACATCCCGTCTCGGATGATTCAGTTTCGCGCGTTGCTTGACGACACTGACGGAATATACCGGGCGGTACATTCGAAAGAGTGGAACCGGCAAAACGTTTCGGATATTGTTCGTTTGCCTTTGTGGTTCAATGTCACGCCGACGACGCAACCGGTGGACGCAATGGACGCGACTCTTTATTGCGACACGCTTCAACGAGGGTTTGTGAATGGCGGGTGGTGCGTGATCTGGAAAAACGAGCGTGAGTACGTCCTTCTCCAAATCGCCGCGACCGGTGCGGACTATGTTCAGGTTTCTGCCCCGTGCGGGCTTTCAGGGGCGGCAGGGGCCATCCGAATCGCCCCGGCGGTCAGTGGGCGGTTTATCCGGCTTCCGAAGGCTAAAAGGTACTCACAGGGGGTTTTTGACGGCAACGGGGAGTTCAAATGTCTTGAAGCCGATTTCTTTACCGTCCCGGCGATCATTCCGAGCGCACCGGAATACCGGGACGAAAAGGTATTGTTGTTCGAACCAAACAACCGCGAGGGCGCGGATTTCGAATATCTCGTCGGAGCAAAGGAAATATCCAACCCAATAGGGACATTCAGCACCCTCGACTTGTGGAGTGCCGTCAAAGATCAGCGAACCTTTTTATGGACGGCCCTCGACCGCACGGAAATTTTGGAACTTAATGGGTGGATGCAGTATCTGAAAGGCCGATTTCAGGCGGTATGGTTGCCGACGTATGACGCGGAATTTCGGGGGGTGAGTCTGGTCGGGAACGTTTTGAAAGTCGAGAATGACGCGGACTATTCCCCAACTGATACCAGCCAAGATATTATGATTTGGGAAGACGCGGACAACCAGAGTTTCGCGCGGGTCGTCAGTGTCGCGCCAAGCGGGGCGCAACTGGATTTGACCCTCGACGCGAGTTTAAGTGTTACCCGGCCTATCGAACAGTGCCATATCTGTTTGTTGCAAAGGATGGCGTTGTCGCAAGACCGCATTGAAATGAAGTACCTTTCGACGGACATCGTGGAAACGTCGTTGCGGTTTCAATCGGTATTTTCCGATCCGGTTATCGAAGAACCGCCGCCGCCGGGGAGTTGACTATGCCGTATATCGACATCGAAAAAAGCTATCGCCGTGGGCAACCGGTCGAGTTGTTGAAAATCCTCGCCGGAGATACCACGTACAGGTACACCAATTCGGAGTTGGCAATTACGGCACTTTCCCAA
>JAAFHI010000544.1:600-3793 GCA_013298335.1 Actinomycetota bacterium | reverse complement strand
GCGACGGTTCATTGAGCGGAAATCCGACCGAGGCGGGGAACTTCGGTTTCACGGTGCAGGGGCGGGACACGACGACGAACTGTCTCACGACACGGGCCTACTTCATCACGATTGCGCCCGCCGCGACGGGAACGCCGGTGCTGGTCAACGACCGGGTGAGTCTGGTGATTACCGGGCAGTCGGTGGAAGCGGCGACCTGTCCGGGGTACGCGGCGGACGTCGTTCTGACCGGGACGCTGACGAACACCGGGACGACGACGATTACCGATCCGTTCTTCGAAGTTCTTGAATTGCAGGCGGCGACGAATCCGCAACCGGCGCTGCCGTACCGGTTGTTGACGGCGACCGGTGCAAGCTGCGGATCGGGCGGGCTGGTCGGCTCGCAGCAGCCGGTGGGAAGTCCGGGATTCGTGCTGAATCCGGGCCAGAGCGTGCCGGTGACGTTCCGGCTGGCGCTGCCGACGATGGGCCGGTTGCGGTTCTTCGTGAACGTCCGGGGCGTGCTGCCGGTGATTTCGCAGCGGCTCCAGGCGGTGGCGAAGCGACCGGTCCGGGTGTTGGGTGGCCTGGAAGTCGTCACGGTCAGCGAAAAATCGTGGAGAAACCGATAGTGAACCGCCGGTCCGGCGACCTCGCGAGGGTCCGCCGGACCGGTTTTCTTTCTTTAGAAGGGGATGAAGGCAATGACGATTCAAGTAATTTTTAATAAAGGATTGGCGCGGCTGATTTTGGCGGCGGCGCTGCTGGTCATCGGAACGGTCGGCGTCCGGGCGCAGACGCCGGGCGACACCGATCCGACCTTCGGGGCGGGACTGGCGGGGGTGTCGAAACGCAGCCAGTCGGGTGGACAGGTGAACGTGGTGGTGCCGCTCGCCGACGGACGGGTTCTGATCGGCGGAAATTTCATCGAGGTCAGCGGCACGCCGCAAATCGGCATCGCCCGGCTCAACGCCGACGGCAGTCTTGATACAACGTTCGGCTCGGGCCAGGTGGGGGTGTCTGGCCAGGTTCAGATCCTGGGGGTGTACGCCATTGCGGTTCAGCCGGATGGAAAAATCGTCATCGGGGGCAGTTTTTCGGCGGTCAACGGGGTCGCCAGAGGCAGTCTCGCCCGGTTGAACGCCGACGGTACGCTCGATTCCTCATTCGGGAACAGCCTCGTCGGGGTGATTGGACAGAACAACCTTGTGGCTTCCATTGCGGTTCAGCCAGACGGAAAAATTCTGATTGGGGGCGTGTTTCAGCAGATAAACGGTGTGGCGCGTTCCGGACTTGTCCGGTTGAACGCGGACGGCACGCTCGACGCGGCGTTCCCCGACAGTCTTGCCGGAGGCGGGCAGGCATTCACGATTGCCCTTCAGACGGACGGGAAAATTCTCATCGGCGGTTCATTTTCAATGGTCAACGGCGTAGGGAGAGGGAATATCGCGCGGCTGAACGCGGACGGCACGCTCGACGCGACGTTCGGCAACGGCCTGGCCGGAGCAAACTTACTGGTTCGGGATTTGGCGCTTCAGCCCGACGGAAAGGTGATTGTGGGCGGTGATTTCAACCGGATGAATGGCGTATTTCGGAACGGGATCGCACGGCTGAACGCGGACGGCACGCTCGACACGACGTTCGGGATCACGGTGAACATTTCCAACTCAAGAGTCTCGAGTCTGGATCTGCAATCCGACGGCAAGGTGATCGTCGGCGGACTGTTCAACCAAATCGGCGGGGTCACGGCGACCAATCTGGTCCGTCTGACGGCGACCGGCACGCTCGACGCCAGTTTCCCTCAAAATCTTTTGAGCGGTGCCGGGATTGTTAATGCGGCGGCGGTGCAAGACGACGGGCGGATACTCGTTGGTGGAGCTTTCGGGCAGATTGGCGGTGTCGCCCGTAACCAGATAGCGCGGTTGAGCGGGGTCGGCGTGGTTGACGAAACATTCGTCCCGGGTCTCGGTCGCCCCGGTTTTGTGAACGCCGTCACCCTCCAACCGGATGGCAGAGTGCTCATCGGCGGGTTTTTCGACACGCTCAACGGTCTGCCGCGGGGCAGCGTCGGTCGGCTCAACCCGGACGGAACAACCGACACGACCTTCGACGCGGTGCAAATCGGACCGGAGACCGCCGCCGTGCGGTCGGTGGCGGTTCAGGCGGATGGAAAAATTCTGGTCGGCGGACGGTTTAACCAGATCAACGGCGCGGCGCGGGGAAGCGTGGCGCGGTTGAACGCCGACGGCACGCTCGACACTTCATTCGGGAACGGGCTGGCCGGGACGTTTGATATTCAGTTTTCTTCCGGCGTTTATTCGATCCTCCCATTGGCGAACGGTCAGGTCATCGTCGGGGGACAGTTTTCGACGTTCAATGGGGTGGCCGCTTCCGGCATCGTCCGGCTGAACGCGGACGGCTCGCTCGATCCGACCTTCGGCGCGGGCGTGACGATTTTTGGAACGGTGCGAGCCGTCGTCCCGCAACCCGACGGGCGGTTGCTCGTGGCCGGACAGGTTGGGTTCACGCCATCAGCCGTGAACCTCGGTGTGATCCGGTTGAACATGGATGGAACGGTAGATTCGACGTTCTCTTCGGTGGTGCTTAACGGCGTCGCCACGACCGCGATTCTTCAGCCGGACGGAAAAATCTTCATCGGCGGCAATTTCGGATCGGTGAATGGCTTGCTCCGAAGCCGAATTGCCGGCCTCAACGCCGACGGCACGCTCGACACCGGGTTTGCGAGTGACGGGGCCGGCCCAAACGAGAATGTAAACGCGGCGGTCCGCCAGCCTGACGGGAAGTTCATCATCGGGGGTGACTTCACGAGTGTCGCTGGGCAGCCGCGTACGAGAATCGCCCGGCTCAACGCCGATGGAACGTTTGACGCCACCTTCGGAAACGGCCTTTCAGGGGCCATCGACGGTATAGGCTCCGGTACGATTTCTGCCCTTGACGCCGTGGCCCTCCAGCCGGACGGCAAACCCGTCGTTGGCGGGCGCTTCAACTTCATCAATGATGTTTTTCACTGCGGTATCGCCCGTCTCGAAAACACGGTGTCCTGCCCGACGATTTCGGTCGAGCCGACGAACCCGACGCTGCCGGCGGCGACGGTCGGGACGAATTACTCCGGCGTGAGTTTTCTGGGAAGCGGTGGCACCGGACCGTACGGTCTGACGTTCACGGGTGGAAGCCTGCCGCCGGGGATGAGTTT
>JAAFHI010000544.1:0-590 GCA_013298335.1 Actinomycetota bacterium | reverse complement strand
CCAGCGGCGCGGTGGTCGGGACGCCGACGGCGTCGGGAACCTTCAACTTCACCGTGACCGCAACCGAAACGCCGACCGGCTGTTTCGGAAGTCGTGAATATTCGCTGACGGTCAATCCGGCGGTCTGCCCGACGATTACGGTTGGTCCGGAGGGTTCGACCCTGCCGAACGGGCAGGTGAACAGTTCGTACAGTCAGACCTTTACCCAGACGGGCGGCGCGGCCCCGGCAGGTTTCGCGGTGACGGCGGGCGCGCTTCCGGCGGGGCTGACGCTGGCGGGCGACGGAACGCTGACCGGTGCGCCGACCGTGACCGGAACGTTCAATTTCACGGTGACGGCGACCGACGCGAACGGCTGCACGGGCAGTCGGGCCTACACGCTCTCGGTCAATTGCCAGAACATTTCGGTCGCGCCGACCCTCGCGACGCTTCCGGGCGGGACGCTTGGCGTGGCCTACATCCAGACCTTTACCCAGACGGGCGGCGTCGGAACGACGGTGTTGTCGGTGTCGGGCGGGACGCTGCCGCCGGGGCTGACCTTTACTGCGGCGACGGCGACGCTGGCGGGGATGCCGACGGCGTCGGGGACG
>JAAFHI010000287.1 GCA_013298335.1 Actinomycetota bacterium | reverse complement strand
GTAGGCAACCGCGACGTATTTTTCACCGCCGAAGTAGGAACTCACGTTCAGGATGTAGCCCGAACCGTTTTTCTTCATCATCGGCGCAACCTTGTAGATGAGCGAGTAATTGCTCAGCAGGTTCGCGCGAAGCGTGTGCCGCCACGCCGCGATCGGCAGATCGACGACCATTTCCTCGGCCCCGGCGATGCCCGCGTTGTTGATGAGAAAGTCGATCTTGCCGAACTTCTCGACCGCGAAATCAACCAGTTTGACGAGGTGTTCCTCTTCCGCCACGTCGGTGTCGGGGAGGATTGCGATGCGGTTTTCGGGATTCGGGTAGCCAACCGTCCGAAGTTCCCAGATGATTTCATCGCGCAGCTTTTCGAGTTTCTCGTGATCCCGGGCGGCGAGTACCACTTTCGCCCCCGACAGCGCGAGGTAGTGCCCGATCTGTCCGCCGATGCCCGCGCTGCCGCCGGTGATGACGGCCACCTTGCCGACGTGGAGGCCGAGCAGCGTCCGGGCGATGTCGCGCGGCAGTTGCGACTTGCCGGTCGTCTGCTGGATTTTGTCGGGCAGATACAGATTGATGTCTTCAAATTCGCGGACGCGGTTCGACAGCGTGGCGAGCCAGTCGGCGGTGAACTTGAGGTTGTCGGGTTCGTCGTTCGAGTAGCGGACGAGCTGGTTCGGATGAATCGGGAAGCGGCGCGTCCCGGCGGCGACCTGGAGGTCGTCCTCATGGCGCCAGACCCGGATCAGTTGTTCGATGGCCGCGCGATAAACGTCCTCGAAGGTATTGGTGCCGCCGTCGTGCGGATTGGTCAGCATCAGGACGCGGACCGGTTCACCGAGCGTGCTTTCGTGGTCGAATTCCTTGAGAAAGCCGGAAAGCTGGGAGGCGAGGGCGGTGATGCCGATGACTTCTTCGTCGATGAACTGCCGGACCAGTTCGGCGTCCGCGTCGAGCAGGGCATTGCCGTAGTAACCGGTTCCGCGCGCCGGAAGCGTGATGACCGTGTCGAGCCGGTGATATTTCTCGCGGATGAGTTCAAAGACGGCATCCACCGATTCGCGGCGGAGCGGGTCGAGCCGGGTGACCGCGAGGGCGGGCATTTTTTGCTCGGAAAGTTTCGCCATTGCCGACGCGATGGCGTCGGTGTGGCGAAATGTGAGAATGACCGATGCCCCGTAGGAAATCTGTATCTGCGCGATTTTCACCGCGTCGGCAACCTGATCGCCCGCGCAGATGAGGACCACGCGGCCATTGAGGTCAATGAGACGCTGGTCGGGCCAGGCGACGAGTTTCGTCCGGCTCTGGGCCTTGACCTGCATCCCGTGGGTGACTTCGAAGTTGTGCCCCGAGAGGGCGGCGGATTCGTCCGAACCGAGGAAGACGATCATGTTCGCCACGTCGTCGCTGGTCGGGAACCGCTTCTCGGCGGGTTCGCCGTTCTTCGAGCGGCTCAGAATCATGATGTCGAAGAAATCCTGCGCGGTGGTGCCTTCATCGACCGCCTTGAGGCGATCCATCGCGGCAAACACGCTGCGGATGCGTTCGGAATCAATCGGACCGGGAAAAACGGTGTTGACCCGCAATGCCTTTTCGGTCGCGCCGAGTTCCTTGGCGAAGTTGAGCGAAAGCGCGTTGAGCGCCGATTTCGGCACGACGTAGGGAATGCGACCGTAGTAGTTCGCCCGCGAAAAGATGGTCGAGACGTTGATCACGCTCGCGCCGACCCGGAAGTAGGGAAAGGCATACCGGATGAGGTTCCACGGCATTCCGAGCAGGTTCGCCGCCGATTCGCGCATGGTTTCGGAATCGCCGCCGCCTTCCGCGACCAGTTTCTGAAGGTCGTCCGCCGTGAAGGGAATTCGAAACAGCGGCTGTTTCGCCCCCGCTGAACCGGCGTTGTTGATGAGAACGTCGATCTCGCCCCACGCGCCCGCGATGGTTTCGAGCGACATCTGCATCTGCTCGATGTTGGTGGGGGTGAGAATGACCGGCAGGATGTTGTCGGCGGAGAACCCCTCCGCGACGAGTTCGGCCTTGAATTGCTTCAGCCGGTCGAAGGTACGGCTGGAAATGGCGACTTTGGCGCCTTCCCGCAGATACATCCGCGTGATGACACTGCCGATACCGCCGGCCGCGCCGGTAAGAAGGGCGACTTTTCCGTTCAAACGCATAATAAATTCAGTCTGGAAACCGAGATGAAATCAGAGGGGACGAGCAGGAGGATAAACTGAATGTACGTTCATTCAGTAATGATGTCCGTCAGGTCCAGTACGAAACCTTGTAAAACTGTCTCGCCCGAAAGCGTTTTTGGCTGGTCGAGAATTTCGACCGGGCATTCAGGCCGATAGATGTGGACCTGATGTTTGATGGGATCAATCAGCCAGCCGAGGCGTGCGCCGTTGGCGATGTATTCGTCCATCTTCTTTTGAAGCGATTTCAGGTGGTCGGTCTTTGAGCGAAGTTCGACCACGAAATCGGGACAGATGGGCGCGAAGTCATTTTGTTCGTCGGGTGTGAGCGCATTCCAGCGTTCATAAGAAATCCAGGCGGCATCGGGTGAGCGTTTCGCCCCGTTGGGAAGAGTAAAACCAGTCGAGGAATCGAATCCTTTTCCGGTGCCGTCCTTCACTGTCCAGATTCCAAAACGAACCGTCAAAAAAAAGTTTCGACCGCCTCCCTTGGAGTTGACTGGCGACAGAATGATGATCTGCCCGTTGGCGTCCATTTCGACGCGGTGTTCGGGATATCGTTCGCAGACCCAGAGAAAGGACTCGTGACTGAGTTTTTTTCGCGAGTAGGGAAAACGGATGGCAACCTCCCCCATTTTTTCAATGAGTGAGGGAGGCGGAAGCGGAATGTCCCATCCCGATGTTTTTGGCTGGGTTGCGGCTCGCGGCATGTCGGCACACTTAGAACCCGAGTTGCTGGTTTTTCCCGCGCGACATTTCCGCCATTTTGGCTTTGAAATCGAGCAGTTCCTGCTGAAGTTCCTTGTTGTCGGTCGAGACGATCTGGACCGCGAGAATGCCAGCGTTCTTCGCGGCGTTGATGGCCACGGTCGCCACCGGCACGCCAATCGGCATCTGCACGATCGACAGCAGCGAGTCGAGTCCGCTCAGGGCCTTCGACTGAATCGGAACGCCGATGACCGGCAACGGCGTGAGCGAGGCGACCATGCCCGGCAGGTGCGCCGCGCCGCCCGCGCCCGCGATGATCACGCGCAGGCCGCGCATGTGGGCCGTTTCGGCGTACATGAACATGTCGCGCGGCGTCCGGTGCGCGGAAACCACCCGCAATTCATGCGGGACGCCGAATTCGTGGCAGATGGCGGCGGCATCCTTCATGACCGGATAGTCGCTGTCGCTGCCCATAATGATTCCGACGGTGGGGAATTCTGTTTTCGCCATAATGTTCTGGTATTTCCGGTATCGGTAGTGCTGGAGGTTTCCGGAAGCCCGCCGCGCGGACCTCGACCGTTCAGGGACGAAGGCCGGCTCGCAACGTGTGTCCGGGGTGAATTGGTTCAATCCAAACGAGGGGAAGAAGCGGGGCGTCGGTGCGACGCGGCTCACATCTTCTTTGTCTCGTTCGATTTTACCTTGTTCTTGCCGATATCGGAAAAGGGAATATCGAGAATCCGGTAAAGCGGGTAGTCCTTGTAGTCGAAGTGCCACCACTCGAACTTGTAGACCTGGAAGCCTTCCTTCTCCATTTCAGCCCGGAGGAGGTCCCGCAGTCGTCGGGCTTCGTCGGTCCCGCCCTTGTACTCCGGGTAGGCCCGTTCGCTCATTTCGTCGTAATCGCTCGGCATTAGCACCGTTTTGCCGGTCTTGAGATCGAACAGCGAGAGGTCGATGTCGCACCCGCGATTATGTTTCGAGCCTTTGCTCGGATCGGCCACGAAATCGTGCTTGTCCGGCGGGGTGACGTCCCAGAAGAGTTTTGTAATCGCCCACGGGCGGTACCCGTCGTGGATGACGATGCCGTAGCCCAGGGCGCGCAGCCGCTGGTGAACCCGGACGAGCGCCTCCGCCGCCGGGCGTTGCAGGAAGGCGCGGGCCTGTTTGTAGAGCTTCTTTTTGGTGAAGTTGTTGGTCGTGGCGTAGCGGATGTCGAGCTTGAAGTGTTTGTCGAGCTTTTTGAGTTCGACGAGATCGGGTTCGCGAAACTCGCCGACCTCGACCGGAGGCTTGTCCGGGCTGGGTTTATACCGGGGATCGTCCGACGACTGTTGTCCGAGCGTGCCGACCGCCAGCAGCCACGCCGCGAGGGCGAGACAGACGGCTTTTGAAATCATTTTCCCGTAGCGCATGCGAAAACATTCCTTGAGGTTTCGCCTAATGACGATATTTGCCGAGTTCCAGTTTGGCGATGGTCTCGCGATGAACTTCGTCGGGTCCGTCGGCGAGACGCAGCGTCCGCGCCTGCGCCCAGGCATAGGCCACGTGGAAATCGCCGCACACGCCCGCGCCGCCGTGGGCCTGAATGGCGCGGTCAATCACGCGCAGGGCCATGTTCGGCGCGACGACCTTGATCATCGCAATCTCGGAACGGGCCGCCTTGTTGCCTGCCTTGTCCATCAAATAGGCGGCTTTCATCGTCAGCAGGCGCGCCTGTTCGATGTCGATGCGCGATTCGGCGATGTCGGCCCGAAGCGTCCCCTGTTCGGCAATGGATTTTCCGAAGGCGACGCGTGCCGTTGCCCGCCTGCACATCGCTTCGAGCGAACGTTCGGCCAGACCGATGAGGCGCATGCAATGGTGAATGCGGCCCGGTCCGAGGCGACCCTGCGCGATTTCGAATCCCCGACCCTCGCCGAGCAGCATGTTCGACGCGGGCACGCGGACGTTTTCGAAAAGTACTTCGGCGTGGCCGTGGGGCGCGTCGTCGTACCCGAACACGGTGAGCATTCGAAGAATCTTCACGCCGGGCGTGTCCATCGGGACGAGAATCATTGACTGTTGCAGGTGCTTGGGGGCGGTCGGGTCGGTCTTACCCATGAAAATGGCGATTTTACAGCGCGGATCGCCCGCGCCGCTCGTCCACCACTTGCGACCGTTGATGATGTAGTCGTCGCCGCTGCGTTCGATGCGCGACTGAATGTTGGTCGCGTCGGAACTGGCGACTTCCGGTTCGGTCATCGCGAAGCAGGAGCGGATTTTGCCGTCGAGCAGCGGTTCGAGCCACTGCTTGCGCTGTTCCGGCGAGCCGTAGCGCACGAGCACTTCCATGTTGCCGGTATCGGGGGCGGAGCAGTTGAAGACTTCGGGGGCGAGCATCGAGCGGCCCATGATTTCGCACAGCGGGGCGTACTCGAAGTTGGTCAGACCCGCGCCGTACTCGCTTTCGGGCAGGAACAGATTCCACAGCCCCTGCGCCTTCGCCTTTTCCTTCAGCGTCTCGACGATCTGCGTCGGTTGCCAGCGGTCGCCAGTGGCGATTTCATCGAAGAAGGTCTGCTCGCTCGGATACACGTGCTCGTCCATGAAGGCGAGCAGTTTTTCGC
>JAAFHI010000254.1:418-5821 GCA_013298335.1 Actinomycetota bacterium | reverse complement strand
GCCGACGCCGCCAAGTCGAAGGCCGCCACGCGCATCGCGCAGCAGGCCTACGAACGCATCGCGGTGCTCGACCCCGAAGCCGCCCGCAAGCTTCCGATGCCCAAATCGGACGACGACCAGCAGCAGTTCTAAAACGAGTTATGAATTATGAATTATGAGTTATGAGTGAAAAGCCGGGGCTTCTGATTTGGGAGCTTTGTTCCTGAAACCTCGGACGAGCGCTCCCGATAGGGAATTCATAATTCATAACTCATAATTCATAACTCTTTGAAATGTCCAATCTCGCGTCGCGCATTCTCACCGCCCTGATTGCCCTGCCGCTCCTGTTCTGGAGCATCTGGCTGGAAAATCCCTATGTGTTTCTGGGGATCATCCTCGCGGCGACGCTGCTCGGGCTGACCGAGTATCACCACCTCGTCCAAAAACTCGACATCAAGCCCGTCGCCTGGGTCGGCTTCCTCGGAATGCTCGGCTCGCACGGGCTGTTCTTTTTTCATCTGGCGGAATACTACCCGGCGCTGATTGCGGTCCTGCTCTTTCTCCTGATGGCCCACGCGGTCTTTACCGAACGGGATTTCAAGAAGGCGCTTTCCGGCCACGCGGCGACGATGTTCGGCGTGCTCTACATCGGGACGCTCTGCGGATTCCTCATCGCCGTCAAAGGCATCGAACCGCGCGACAAGGGAAGCCGCCTGCTGACGCTGTTTCTCTTCATCGTGATGGCGGGCGACGTCTTCGCCTACTTCGCTGGACGCGCCCTCGGTCGCCACAAGCTGGCCCCGGCCATCAGTCCCGGCAAGACCATCGAAGGCTCCATCGGCGGGATGCTCGGCAGCATCGGCTTCGCCGTTCTTTCAAAGTACACATATTTCCCGTCCCTTCCGCTGGCGCACGCCATCGGCCTCGCGATCATCATGAACGCCATCGGGCAGACCGGCGATCTGTATGAGTCGCTCCTGAAACGCGGTTCGGACACGAAAGACGCGGCCTCCGTGCTGCCCGGCCACGGCGGTTTTCTCGACCGTCTCGACAGTTTGCTCTTCAACGCGCCGGTGCTTTATTACTATTGGGTATTCTTCCTGAAAGGATGAAAATGGGGGTTGGGTTCTAGGTCTTAGGTTTTGGAGATTCATTGAAAACCAAAACCCAATCCCCAACCCCCAAAACCTTTCTTCATCCCTCATCCTTCATCCTTCCAATTCATCCCTATGAACAAGTCTCTCATCGTCATCGGTTCGTCCTGCCTCGTGGTCGGATTCTTCGTGGGCTTCGCCTACACCAACAGCCGCAACCGCGACTACATCAAGGAACAGGGCGAAAAAGCCCGGGCGGAAGCCTTCTCGGCGGCGGGCAGCAACCCCAATGTGCCGGTCGGCGACGGCGGGGTTCCGCAGGGCACGCCGCCCTCCGACACCATCCACCAGAGCCCGAACGTGGACACGGCGATCAAGGAAGCCGCGGCCAATCGGGGCGATTACGAAAAGCAGAAGACGCTCGGCGAATTCCTCGCCCAGAACGGCAAGATTCCCGAAGCCCGCGAATGCTTCGAGGCCGCCGTCAAGCTCAAGCCCGATGACTGGCGCTCGACCGCGATTCTCGGCTTCATGTTCTATCAGGAGCGGAAGTATCCCGAAGCCATCACGCGCTACGAGCAGGCGTACAAACTGAAGGCGGACGAACCCCAGATCATCGTCGGCCTCGGCAACGCGCACTTCGACGCCGAGCACTGGGAAGACGCCGCCAAATGGTACGAAAAGGTCCTCGCGATCACGCCCAGCGACGTCAATGTCATCACCGACCTCGGACTGACCTATTACAAACGCAAGCCGCAGCAGACGCCCAAGGCGATTGAGTATTTCAAGAAGGCGCTCACGGTCGAACCGAATCATCCGCAGACGCTGTTCAACTACGCGAATGTGCTGATCGAAACCAACCAGACCGAACAGGCGAAGGAAATCGTGGCCAGATTTGAAAAGGCCGCACCGCAACAGGTTCAGGAAGTCGCCGCGCTCAAACAGAAACTCGCGCAGACCAACACCAGCGGCAACATTCCGAGTCATTGAAAACGTGGGGGGATGGGGGATAGGGCATGGGGCATGGTTCAAACCTGACCTTTCCGCTTTTCACCATCCCCCATTCCCCATCCCCCATGCCCTTAGAAATGATCGAACTCTACCGCCACGCCGTCTGTCTCGCGCTCTGTCTGGTATCGCTCGGAACCGCCTCGCCGACCTTCGCCTTCAATGCCGATGTTCAGGCGCGCGACATCCGCCGCACGGTCGAAAGCCGCGAATACCGGCTGACGGCCAACCTGCTCGACGAATTCGCGAAGACCGACCCGAAACTGTTCGAGACGAACAACTACGACTACCTGCGGGCGCGCGTCGCGGAGCGCGGCGGCGATCTGGAAACGGCGAAAAAGTACTACGTGTCGGTCATCGCCCGACCCGGCGGGGCAATGTTCGTTCCCTTCTGCCTGCGGCATCTCGCGGCGGTCGCGCGACGTGAAAACGAGTTCAAAACCGAACAGAAATACCTGCTTCGCCTGTCCAACGAATTTGCCGCCAGCACCGCCGCCCGTGGTTCGCGGTTGAGACTGGCGGAAAGTTACGCCGAGAGCGGCGCGTTCGATCAGGCCATCGCGCAGTATCGCCAACTGGCGGCCCAGAGCCGGGAAATCGAAAGCCAGCTCGGCCTCATCCTCCGCAAGGCTGGACGCGAGGCCGAAGCCGTGGCCGTTTTTCGAAAACTGTTGCCCGGCAAGGACGACGCCTCCCTGCTCGCCGCCGAGGAACTCGACCAGCGCGGCGATACCGACCTCGCCGAAGCCCAGAAACTGGTCCGCGCCCGTCTGTATCTGACGAACCGGCGCAGCGCCGGGGCGATTCGCCACTTCACCGAACTGGTCGAAAAGTATCCCGCCAGCCGCACCCGCCCGGAAGCGATGTGGAGTATCGGACGCGCCTACTACATTGACGAACAATGGGATCGCGCCGCCCAGTGGTACGACCGGGTTCACGCCGAATACCCATCCACGCCGGACGGCGAAAAAGGGTACTACCAGACCGGCCACGCGCTTCAGAACGCCGGAAAGTACAAGGAAGCCGTCGCGCGCTACGAGGCCTTCATCGCCGCCTACCCGAACAGCGAATACATCGGCGGCGCGCACCTGAACGCGATTGATACGCTGCGAATCGCCGGAGACAACAAAGGCGCGCTCGAATGGTGTACCCGGACTGAAAACGCGCTTCCCAACGACATCGCCGCCGTCAACGCCAAATTTCAGCGGGTCAAGATTTACCTCTCTTCAAATCAGTTCCAGTCCGCGCTGTCGGCCATTGACGTGTTGCGGAGCCAGCCGCTCGGCAAACGCGGTCCCGGCACGACGAACGGCACGGAAGCCCTGTTTCTGCGCGGATTCACCCTCGAAAAGCTCGAACGCTTCGGCGAAGCGGTCGATATTTTTCTTTCGATTCCCGACACCAGAGACAACTACTACGGCCAGCGTTCGACCGACCGCCTGATTACCCTTCTGAAAAATCCCAAGGCGAAGGCGATCATCGACCAGCGGTTCACCCGGCTGGAAGCGCAGGCCAAAACCGCGAATGGAAACGCGGCTTACGAATCAGGCAAGAACGCGGCGCAGCAGGCCCTTCGTCTGACCGATTCCAGAAAGAGTCGCGAACAACTCTTCGAGCTTCTGCGCGCCTGCTATCAGAATCTTCCGGCCTATGCCCGCGCGTGGGGCCAGAACGCGCCCGCGCTCGGTCGCGGCTTCATCGCCAACGTCAAAGATGCGCCCGCCACCCGCTCGCTTCCCGATGAACTCTGCTTTCTCGGTTTGTATGACGAAGCGTTTCCACTGCTCGGCACAGCCGCGGGCGGGCCGTTCGGACAGGCCGTGTGGGCCAATCGCGGCAGTCAGGGCGCGAAAGCGATTGCCTATGGCGAAGCGACCTTCGGCACGCTGCCAAGCGATTTTCGCCTTGAAGTCATGCCCCGCGACGTCGCCGAACTGCTCTATCCCGCGCCTTACCGCGATGCGCTGACGGAAGTCGCCCGTCCGCGCCGCGTCGATCCGCGCATTCTGCTCGCCATTGCCCGCCAGGAATCACGGTTCAACCCGCTGGCGAAATCCGCCGTGGCCGCGCGCGGCATGTTCCAGTTCATTGATTCAACCGCCGACCGGATTGCGGGCGAACTCAAACTGACCTCGTTTGAACGCAGCGATCTCTATGACCCGGAAATCGCCGCGAAATTCGGCGCGCAGTATGTCGCGGATCTGTTCAAGGAATTCGTCAATCACCCGCAGGCCGTCGCCGCGTCCTACAACGGCGGCGAAAGCGCCGTCCGCCGCTGGCTTCAACGCGCCGGCAAGGACGACGTGGACCGCTTCGCGCCCGAAGTCGGCTACGCCGAATCGAAGGACTACGTCTTCAAGGTGATCGCCAACTACCGCGCGTATCAGCAGCTTTACGACATCGAGCTGCGACCCCTGTAAAAGGTGTCAGGTTTCGGGTGTCGGGTTTCAGGTGAAAACCTGAGTTGAAAAACTACTTGACGTGAATCCGGATACTTTCAACTTACAAACGATCAAAAACTCATAACTGGTTTTACCTGAAACCCGACACCCGAAACCTGACACCTTTTCCCTATGGCTTCCCCTCCCGCAACGCCGATGGTTCGGCAATATCTCGACATCAAGAAGCAGCATCCCGGCACGCTGCTGTTCTTCCGGATGGGCGACTTTTACGAACTGTTTTTCGATGACGCCGTGGTTGCCTCGCGCGAAATGGACATCACGCTGACGGCGCGCCACAAGGATACTGAAAACGCGGTCCCGATGTGCGGCGTGCCGCATCACGCGGCGGCTGGCTACATCGCGAAACTGATTGAAAAGGGATTCCGGGTGGCGGTGTGCGAACAGACCGAGGAACCGAGCGCGAAGACGAAACTCGTCCGGCGCGAGGTGGTTCGGGTCGTCACACCCGGCACGGCGATTGACGAACAGATGCTCGGCGGGACCGAAAACCGTTACCTCACGGCGCTTTCCGGCGCGGGCGACGCGATGGGCGCGGCTTTTCTCGATTTGACGACGGGCGAATTTCAGGCCACCGAATTTCAGGGCGAGGGAAATTTCGAAAGCGTCCTCGCGCAGCTCGAACAGTTCCAGCCGCGCGAGGTGATCGCGCCGAAAAGCCTTGAACGCCTGCTCGTCGCGCTTTTTCCAAAAGCCGGAATGAACGACGAGCCGACCGAAGGCGAGCGACGGCTGCCGCCGCGTTTTGCCTGTCCGCTGACGCTCTGCGACGACTGGCATTTTGCGCCAGATCTCAGCCACGATTTTTTGAAAAGTCATTTCGGCGTGGCCTCGCTGGCCGGTTTCGGACTCGAAGGCCGGGG
>JAAFHI010000254.1:0-408 GCA_013298335.1 Actinomycetota bacterium | reverse complement strand
GTCAGAGCCATCAGCGCGGCGGCGGGGGCCATTCGGTACGTCTGCGAAACCCAGAAAAATGACGCGCGGCACGTCACCGGGATTTCGTGGTTCGAACCGAACGATTTCATGCAGCTCGACGCGGCCACGCTGCGAAACCTCGAAATCATCGAGGCGGCTTCTGGCGGGAAACGCGATTCCCTCCTTTCCGTGCTCGACACGACCGAAACCGGCATGGGGTCGCGCCTGCTCAAAAGCTGGCTGCTGCGCCCCTCAATGAAGGTGGATGAACTCGACGCCCGGCTCGACGCGGTCGGCGAACTGCACCGCGACACCATCCGCCGCGACAAGCTCCGTCAGACCTTGAAGCGCGTGCAGGACATCGAACGCCTGCTCGGTCGCGTGTCGCTCGGCACGGCCACGCCCCGC